>NZ_JBWZET010000247.1:0-17473 GCF_056722145.1 Rhizomicrobium sp.
TTTTAATCTGACCCCAAACCCGTGCTATAGGAGGGGGGCATGAACGAGGGGGCGAGCCTGCGGCTACGACGTGACGTTCCTTGCGCACCTACGTGTACGACAGCGCCACCCCATTTCGTCAATCGCACATTCGGCCAAACCATCGGCCAAACTATCGGCAATATGCTGGCCGATGGATTGAGTAGCAGCGGGCAAACAGTCCCAGACTTTGATCCCGGGCGCGTCCGGGTTGACAAGTTGCGGAATTCCAGACGCCGAAACGCGTGCGTCCGGGCGGCCAGATACACGCCCGCGATCCTTGTGCTACATTCTCCGCCATGAATCCTCCCGCCCCGCGCAGCAAGAAAAAGGCCGTCACCATTTATGACGTCGCCCAGCGGGCGCGGGTGTCGATCAAGACCGTGTCGATGGTGCTCAACAACCTGCCGGTGGTCAGCCCCGAAACGCGGGCGCGGGTGCAGGAGGCGATGCGGGCGCTGTCGTATCATCCCAACCAGCTGGCGCGCGGGCTCGCCAGCCATCGCTCGTTCATGCTCGGCCTGTTCATCGACGGCGCCGCCATCGGCTCGAACTACGTCGCCCAGATCCAGATGGACATTCTGCGGGCGTGCCAGAAAGAGGGCTACCACCTCGTCGTCGAATACGTCGAACCGTCGGCGCCCAATCTCGCCGAGCAGGTGCAGGGGCTGATGGTGCAGTCCGATCTGGCCGGCGGCATCCTGATCCCGCCGCTCAGCGATCTCGACGGGCTGATCGAAACCCTGAAGCACACCGAAACCCCGATCGCGCGCTATTCGCCCGAGCATCCCACCGCCGGTTTCATCGATGTCGACATGGACAACGCGGAAGCCGCTTTCGACATGGCGTCGTACCTGATCGGGCTCGGCCACCGGCGCATCGGCTTCGTCCACGGCGAGACCGACCACGCCGACGCCCGCGCCCGCTTCGAAGGCTATTGCCGGGCACTGCACGCCCACGATCTCGCGATCGAGAACGAGCTCATCGTGCCGGGCGATTTCGCCTATCGCTCGGGCATGGAAGCGGGCGAGGTGCTGCTGGCGTTGCCG
This sequence comes from Rhizomicrobium sp., assembly GCF_056722145.1. Lineage (NCBI taxonomy): Bacteria > Pseudomonadati > Pseudomonadota > Alphaproteobacteria > Micropepsales > Micropepsaceae > Rhizomicrobium > Rhizomicrobium sp. The sequence goes on from NZ_JBWZET010000247.1 coordinate 1,068, forward strand.
AGCCGTCCGACCGCGATCCTCGCCGCCAACGACGACATGGCCGCCGGTGTGCTGGCCGCCTCGCTGCGCTTCAATCTGCGGGTGCCGGAAGACCTTTCCATCGCCGGCTTCGACGATTCCACCTTCGCCCGCGCAATGTGGCCGCAACTGACCACCTGCCGCCAGCCGCTGGCGGAGATGACCGAGGCCGTGGTCGCCGCCCTGATCCGCCGCGAACCGCTGGAAACCGCCAGCCTGATCTTCCCGCACGAACTGATCATCCGCGGATCAACCGCAGCGCCGATAAGACGGGCGTGATTTTTGGTGTCATCCCCGGCGGAGGCGCGAAGGACCGGGGACCCAGGAATATCCGGCAAGACGATTTCTGAGGAGACGAAGCGCGGGTCATCGTCGAAAGCGCGAAGCGTCAGGCACCTGGGTCACCGCTCGGGCGCGTTGCGCCGTTCGCTTGCCGGGGATGACAAGAAGGGAGGGGCGCGTTCGGGATGACAAGAAGGGATGGGCGCGTTCGAGATGACAATTGGGGGAGGAATGAAGGCGTCAGTCTTCGCCGAATTTGGCTTCCACCAGCGCCAGGATCGCGGTGAGGGCTTCTTGCGAGTCTTCGCCGGCGGCGGAGATTTCCACTTCGCTGCCGATCGGGGCGGCGAGCAGCATCAGGCCCATGATCGAACGGGCATCGACGCACTGGCCGTCTTTCGACACCGTGATGTGGGCCTTGAAGCGCGACGAGCACTCCACCAGCTTGGCCGAGGCCCGCGCGTGCAGGCCGCGCTTGTTGACGATCTTCGCCGTCGCCTTGCAGCAGGACATCATCGCTCAGGCGCCGCCGAACAGGTCGGCCGAGCCGGCGCGCATGTATTTGCGGCCCGCCTCGATGGCGTCGTTGACCGCCACTTCCAGCGGCTGGCGGGTGCGCGCGTCGCACAGCTTGATCAGGCTCGGCAGGTTGACGCCCGCCAGCACCTCGATCTTGCCTTTCTCGAGGAGGGTGAGCGCCAGATTGCAGGGCGTGCCGCCGAACATGTCGGTGGCGATCACTACGCCGTCGCCGAGATCGACCGACTTCACCGCCGCTGCGATTTCGCGCTGGCGGCGCTCGATGTCGTCTTCGGGGCCGATGCAGACGGCGCGCAAGTGACTCTGCGGGCCAACCATGTGCTCCATGGCCGAAATGAACTCGTGGGCGAGCCGGCCGTGGGTGACGAGAACGATACCGATCATGATCCAGTCCAGAAGGAGGCGGAACGATAAAGAACCATTCTAAGCCCCGGTAGTATTAAATTGGGTTGATGTCGTCCCGGTGCAAGCCCTTTGCGTAGGCTGCCGCCGCGGCCACCACCTTGGCCGGTGTGGAGGCCTCGAAGGAGCGCAGGCTTATAACCGGTGGCGCGCTCTCCGGGGGGAGGCGCAGGGCCGCAGGGACCGCAAAAGAACGGTGTTCGGGCAGGCGCGGGACGGCTATTCCGAGTTCGACCACCAAAGTGACCTGCGTTTGCGTTGCGGAAGGAACTTCGAGGATGCCGACGCCTCGCACTTCCAGCAATCCGGCAATCCGCTTAGGCGGTTTTGCGTAGAGACGGCCGCGCGCAACGTACAGATCGGTACGGTCGTCGGAAACCAGCTTCGCCCCCGCCGCGATCAACCGGAGCGCGAGGTCGGATTTGCCGCTGCCGCTGCGACCGATAATGAGAACCCCGCACGACGCCGGCGCGCCGAACGCCGCCCCCGCCTTGCCGAGGCGGACACAGGTCGCGTGGATGTTGACGGTTACTGCCATGATACCGCCAGCGGCAGCTGGACGACGAAGCGGGCGCCGCCCTCGGGCCGGTTCTCGGCCCACACCTGGCCGCCGGTGCCTTCGGTGATCTGGCGCACGATCGACAGGCCGAGGCCGGAGTTCTTGCCGAAATCGTGATCCTGCGGCCGCTCGGTGTAGAAGCGCTTGAAGATGGTTTCGAGATTTTCGGGCGGGATGCCGACGCCCTGGTCGTCGACGGTGATGATGATCCAGCCCGGATCGGTGTGGGCGGAAATCGTCACCGTGCCGTCCTTGGGGCTGAACGACACCGCGTTGTCGACGAGATTGCGGATCACCTGACCGAGGCGCTCGTCGCGCCCCATCACGGCGGCATCAGCGGGCAGATTGAGCTTGAGCGCGACCTGAACGCCGCGCGGCAGCTCCATCATCTGGTAAATCTCGACGATGGTCTCCAGCAGCTTGGCGATGTCGACCGCGGCGGCGGTCTCGCGGCTGAGTTCCGCATCGAGGCGTGAGGCGTCGGAAATGTCGGTGATCAGCCGGTCGATGCGCTTGACGTCGGCGCGGACGATGCCGAGCAGGCGCACGCGGCTGTCCTCGTCGGTGGCGCGCGTGAACATGTCGACGGCGCTCCTGAGCGAGGTCAGCGGATTCTTCAATTCGTGGGCGACGTCGGCGGCGAAGCTTTCGATGGCATCGATGCGGTCGTAGAGGGCGCGGGTCATGGCGCTCATGCTTTCGGCGAGTTCGCCGATTTCGTCGCCGCGGTCGCTCATGTTGGGCACCTGTTCGCGGCCGGCCTTGCCGCGGCGGACCCGGTCGGCGGCCTCGGCGAGGCGGCGCATCGGTTCGGCGATGTTCCACGACAGCCACAAGGAGGCGATCAGCATCATCAAGGTGGCGATCGCGAACACCTCGATCAGCTTGGTCCGTTCCAGGCGCAGGATGTCGTCGATGTCGCCGCCTTCGGTCGAGACGAACAGGACGCCGTGGATCGCCTTGAAACGCTGCACCGGCGCGGCGGTCGACAGCACCAGCTTGTTGTGCTCGTCGACGCGCTTGGTCGAGGTGACGTTGCCTTCCATCGCGGCGTTGACTTCGCGATAGACCCGCCCGTCGTCGCCGCCTTCGAGATAGGGCTCGTAATGCTGGTTTGGACGAATGCCCATGATCGATTCATAGACGCTTTCGCACCAGCGCTTGAACCGGCTCCAGCGGTCGATCGGCGGCAGGTCGGCGACCTGCACCGCATTGCGCGAGAGGATGTAGCGGGTGTCGACGATGAGCTGGCCGTCGGTGTCGTAGAGCCGGGCCCTCAGCCGCGTCGGGCCGACCAGATCGCGCAGCAGGGCGTTGGCGCTCTGCACGTTGATGCCGCGACCTTCGGTCAGGGTGGCGTATTCCGACAGGGTCGAGGCGACGACGCGGGTCTCTTCCTCGACGCCGGTGACGCGCTCGTCGACCAGATTGGCGCGGCTCGTCTGCACCCAGGTCACGCCCGCGATGATCACCGCGAACACGATGGTGTTGAGAAGGATGATGCGCCACCGCAAAACCGAGTGGCGGGGTTCACCCTTGGGGCCGAAGAACTTCATCCAACGTATTCCGCCGGATCGCGAGACCTAGATTTCGCGATACCGGTATCCGACTCCGTACAGCGTTTCGATCGCCTCGAAGCTGTCGTCGACCTGCTTGAACTTTTTGCGCAGGCGCTTGATGTGGCTGTCGATGGTGCGGTCGTCGACATAGACCTGATCGTCGTAGGCGGCGTCCATCAGGCTGTCGCGGCTTTTCACGAAGCCGGGGCGCGCGGCGAGGCACTGCAGGATCAGGAACTCGGTCACCGTCAGGCGCACCGGCTTGCCTTCCCAGGTGCATTCGTGGCGCTGCGGGTCGAGCGCCAGCTTGCCGCGGATAAGGGCTTCCTTCTTGGCTTCCGGCGTTCCGGCCGGCGCCGCCTTGTGGGCTTCGGCGCGGCGCAGGACCGCTTTCACCCGCTCCAGCAGCAGGCGCTGCGAAAACGGTTTCCTGATGTAGTCGTCGGCACCGGCGTTGAGGCCCATCAACTCGTCGATTTCCTCGTCCTTGGAGGTGAGGAAGATCACCGGGATGTTCTCCTGCACCTGACGCAGCCGGCGCAGCAGTTCGAGGCCGTCCATACGCGGCATCTTGATGTCGAGAATCGCCAGATCGGGTGGAGTCGCGGTCAGCGCCGTCAGCGCCGAAGCGCCATCGGAGAAGGTTCGAATGTGATAACCTTCCTGCTCCAGCAGCATCTGGACGGAGGCCAGAATGTTCTTGTCGTCGTCGACGAGTGCAATGTTCGCCATGGCTCGGGCTCAATGAATGCTGGGGCCACTATAAGGTGCCCGCGCGCAAAGCAAAATGACGGATCGGAACATGTCTGATTTCAAAGAATTTCAACCCCGCCGGTTCCGTACCACGGTGGCGGCCTACACCCGGTTTCGGCTCGGCTATCCCGACGGGCTGATTCGCCGCGTCATCGCCGCGGTCGGACTTCAGCCGGGCGATCCGGTGCTCGACCTCGGCGCCGGGCCGGGGCTGCTGGCCCTCAAATTCGCTCAGGCCGGGATGGCGGTGACCGCCATCGACCCCGAGCCCGAGATGCTGGAAGCCCTCAATAACGCTGCGAAAGCGGCAAATTTGGCGGTTCGGGCGCTGCTCGGCAGCTCATTTTCGATGCCGCCGGGGATCGGACCTTTCCGGCTGGTGACCATGGGGCGGGCCTTCCACTGGATGGACCGGGCCGCCACCGCCGCGGCGCTCGACGCCCTGGTGCTGCCCGGTGGGGCGCTGGCGCTGTTCGATGACGAGTTCCTGACCACGGGCGAAAACCGCTGGCGGACCGCCCTGGACACAGTCGCCTCCCGCTACGGCGCCGACGCCGCACCGCACCGCAAAGAGCGCGCCGACCCCGCCCACCGCTCCCATGAGTCGATTTTGCTCGAATCACCCTTCGCCCATTTGGAGACCCTGGGCGAGATCGTACGGCGGGAATCCACCGCCGACGACATCGTCGGCTACGCCGCCTCGCTGTCGGTGACCTCGCCCGAAGCCCTGGGGATGCGCGCCGCCGCGTTCGAGTCCGAGCTGCGCGCCGCCCTGGCAGCGCTGTCCCCCGACGGCCGATTTGTCGAGATCGCCGAGATGAAGGCGCTGGTGGCGAGGAGGGGGTGCGAAATGGGGTCAGAGTGGATTTTTCCCGCTGGCCACCGGGCCTGATCGAGGGGCTGGCTCCGAAAATCCACTCTGACCCCATTTTAAAGATTTTTCGAGATGCCGGACGTTACGTCCTTGCCCGTCGTGCCAGCCAGCCGCCGAGTTCGAGGATCATCAGGGCGAAGATCATCCAGCCGATGGCGGGGGCGGGGCCGAAGGTTTCGCTGACCAGGGCGAGCGGGGCCGCCTTGCCGGAGGCGACGATGAAGCCGGCATAGAAGACGCCGAACAGGCTCTCGCCGACGATCATGCCCGAGGCCATCAGCACGGTGAGACGGCGGGTCTGTTCCGGCGTGCGGCCGCGGCCTTCCGGACGGCGCTTGGCGCTCCAGCGGTCGAAAACGCAGCCGAGCATGGCGCCGAGCACCACCGGCGCCGTCACCGCCATCGGCAGGTAAATGCCCATGCCGATCGCCAGCGGCGGCAGGCGCAGCCATTTGCGGCAGCCGAAATATTCGTCGAGCAGCACGACGAAGGAGCCGATGCCGGCGCCGATGCCGATCATGCGCCAGTCGAGCTGCTGCTCGATGACGCCGCGCGCCAGCGTTGCGATCAAATTGGCCTGTGGCGCCGACAGCGCTGCGCCGACCGCGGTATCGGGGCGTGGCCCGCCGGCAAAGCCGTTGGCCTGATTGAGCAGGTTCAGCACCGGCGGGATCACCAGGGCGCCGGCGACGACCCCGATGATCAGCGCGATCTGCTGCGCCCGCGGCGTGGCGCCGAGAATTTGGCCGGTCTTCAGGTCCTGCAGATTGTCGTTGGAGATCGTCGCCATCGCGAACACGATCGCGGTCGTGAACAGCGCAAACGCGACGAGCGGCCGGGTGTTGGCGGCCGAGGTGTGGACCAGCGCCACCAGCAGCGTCGCCGCGATCAGGATGGCGAGGATGCCGACGCCCGAAATCGGGCTGTTGGAGGCGCCGATCAGCCCCGCCATGTAGCCCGTCACTGCCGCCACCGCGAAACCGCCGATGACGACGAACGGCAACAGCGATGCGGTCAGGCTCCAGGCGTTGCCGGCGAACGGCGTGCCGCCGAGAAAAATGTTGAGCAGTACGGCGACCACCACGAGGCATAGTGCCGACAAGCCGGCGATCCAGCGCGGCGACAGGTCGAGGTCGCGGCTGTCGTCGGGGTTCAGCGGTGCGTGCGATGCCTTCACGGTCGCGATGACGCCGCGCACCACCGGCACCACCAGTTTGACCAGCGTCCACAGCGCGGCCACGCCCATCGCGCCGGCGCCGATAAAGCGGACCTTGTTGTACCAGATGTCATGCACGAAGGTCCTGAGCGGGATGCCGTCGTGGGGCGTCAGCGCCGACAGGATCGGCACCGCGCCAAGCCAGGCAATGGCGACGCCGAGCAGCATGGCGACACCGACCGACAAGCCGACGAGATAGCCGGCACCGAGCAGGGCCAGCGAAAACGACATCGTGAACCCGGTCGAAACCGGGCCGATCTGGAAATAGCTGCGCAAGACGGTCGACATCACCCGCGTGGCCTGCGTGACGGCCATGATCAGCGACGCCAGCGTGCCGAAGATCACCGCCTTGAGGCCGACGCGCGTTTCGCCTTTGGCATCGGGGCTGAAGCTGTGGCCGACCTCGAGCACCTCCGCCGCCGCGACGCCTTCGGGATAGGGCAGGTCGGAGTTGGTCACCATGGCGCGGCGCAACGGGATCGTGAACAGGACGCCGAGCACGCCGCCGGCCGCGCACAGCGCGAACACGGTCCAGAACGGAAAGCCGCTCCACCAGCCGACGATGACAAGGCCCGGCAGCACGAACACCATCGCCGACAGGGTGCCGGCGGCCGACGCCATCGTCTGCACGATATTGTTCTCGAGGATCGTCGAATTGCGGAAGACCGACAGCACCGCCATCGAAATCACCGCGGCTGGAATGGACGTCGCGAAGGTGAAGGCGACCTTCAGCCCGATGTAGACGTTCGCGGCCGTGAAGACGAACGTAATGAGGATGCCGAGGACGATGCCGCGGACCGTGATCTCTTTGATATGAAGGCCAGGAATACTCACTTAGGAATCCGACTGTGGTGACAACCGGCGGATTCTAATCAGCTAACGTCTAAGGAATTCTGGAGCGGGTGCCGCGATGCGTCGCCGTGACGCGAACATTTCCTGTGCCTGCCAATGATTTGCACATAAACGAGGCAGCAGTACCCGCTCAGTTTTTTCTAATTTCAAACCGCCTTCTTCACGCGCTGGATCGTCCAGCCATACAACAGCGCGATCAGCGCGCCGAAGGTGCCCCACGCAATCGCGGTCGCCCACGGGAAGTCGGCGCCGATCACGGCGATAGGTGACCCCGGGTCAGCCACCTTGATGTAACCGACCTGCGCCGCCACGATCAGCCCGGCATAGAGCACGCCGAACAGGCTCTCGCCGACGATCATGCCCGACGCGACCAGCACCGCGAGCCGCTTGGCATGCTCGGGCGATTTGCTGCGGTTGGCCCACATGTCGAAGAGGTGCCCGATCACGGCGCCGATCACCACCGGCAGCGTCACCGCCATCGGCAGATAGATGCCCATGCCGACGGCGAGCGGCGGCAGGCGCAGCCATTTCAGCCGGCCCAGCACTTCGTCGAGCACGATCAGGCCGACGCCGACGAAGCCGCCTTCGATGATGCGGTTCCACGGGATGTTGCCCTCGATCACGCCCTGCGCCAGCGCGGCGATCAAATTGGCCTGTGGCGCGCCGAGCGCGTTCTTCGAGATCACGCCGGGCGCTCCGGCAAAGCCGCTCGCCTGATTGAGCAGGTTCAGCACCGGCGGGATCACCACCGCACCGGCAAGCACGCCGATGATGAGGGCCCACTGCTGCGCCCGTGGCGTCGCGCCGACGAGCTGGCCGGTTTTCAGGTCCTGCAAATTGTTGTTGGAGATGGTGCCGATGGAGAACACCACCGCCGTCGCAAACAGCGCGAACGCCACCAGCGCCTTGCGCTCGCCGGGGCCGCCCGGTGCGGCCACCGCCATGAACAGCGTGGCGCAGATGATGACCGCCAGAATGCCGACGCCCGACAAGGGGCTGTTGGAGGCGCCGATCAGGCCCGCCATGTAGCCGGTGATCGCCGCTACCGCGAAGCCGCCGATGAAGATGAAGGGCAGGGCGGTCCAGATCAGGCTTGCGGTTTTCGCCGCCAGCGGCGTCGGGGCGAGGAAGGTCTGCAGCAGCCAGCCGATGAAGGCGAGCGCCACCACCGTCAGGATCACGATCCAGAACGGCGACAGGTCGACGTCGCGGGTATCGCCGCCGGCCATCTTGGATGCCTTGTGCGCGGTCATGGTCGAGATCACGCCCTTGATCACCGGGCCGGTGAGCTTGGTCAGCGTCCAGATCGCCGCCACCGCAATGGCACCGGCTCCGATGTAGCGGACCTCATGCGAGCGCACGCTTTCGACGAAATCGGCGATATCGCCGTGGAACGGCACACCGGCGGTCAGCACCGGCAGCGCCACGCCAAAGGCGATGAAGACGCCGACCAGCATGGCGACGCCAACCGACAGGCCGACGAGATAGCCGGCACCGATCAGCGCCAGCGAGAACTGCATGCCGTAGCTCGAATAGCCGGGACCCGCCTTGAAGGTGCCGTCGGACTCGAGCATCCCGAGCCGCGAATACGACACGAACGACAGCACCGTGGCGCCGATCGCGCCCCAGACGACAGCGAGCAGCCCTTCGTTGGAATCGGCGCTCTTCTCTTCGCGCGCCTTCGAACCCACCTGCAGCACTTCGGCCGCTGCAACGCCTTCGGGATAGGGCAGGTCGGAGGTCGTCACCATGGCGCGGCGCAGCGGGATTGTGAACAAGACGCCGAGCACGCCGCCGGCGGCGCAGATGCCGAATGAGGTCCAGAACGGGAAGTCCACCCACCAGCCAATGATGATCAGGCCCGGCAACACGAAGATGATCGCCGACAGCGTCCCCGCCGCCGAGGCCACCGTCTGCACGATGTTGTTCTCGAGGATCGACGAGTTCTTGAACGCCGACAGCACCGCCATCGAAATCACCGCCGCCGGAATCGACGTGGCGAACGTCAGCGCCACTTTCAGGCCGATGTAGACGTTGGCCGCCGTGAACACGACGGTGATCGCGATGCCGAGCAGAATCCCTCGGACGGTCAGCTCGGTGACTTTCTTGGCGCCAGTACTCACGGCAGGTCCCCACGGTTTTTGCTGGCGCCGGACGGCTGATTGCCTGTTTTCCGGTCGCGCTTCTTATCCAGGCGCACAGTGAACACCTCCGCCCGGTAAGGAAAGAGTTTTTAACTTCAAAGCCTTGGCGTGCGGCAGTCGGTCAGGGGTTGGTTTGGCAATGAAGTACTTTACATTATGAAGTACTTTTGCTATTGTCACTTTCAGATTGGAGAGGGATTGCCCCGATGCGCACGAATGTGGCGGCAGATGCCGCCGGGACGGAACAAAGCCTGCCGAAAGCGGCCGCGGTTTGGAGTTTGAAAACGGCCGCCTTGGCGCTGACGTTGATCGCCAGTCTGGTGGTCGCCGCGATGGCGATTCCGGTGGCGCTGAAGCCGGGCGGCGACGGGCCGCTCAGCATCGGCGCGGCGATGCTCGTGGTTAACGGCCTCGCTGCGATCGCGCTGGCGCTGCTGGCGAGCCGGGCCCGCGTCGGCGGCTGGCGGCTGGCGCTGCTGGTGTTCGTGGCGCTGTTCGGCATCCAGACCGCGGTAATGCAGCTCGAGTCCATCTACTACAACGACGCCATCAAGCTGCCGCTCGAGGCATTGGGTGGGATCGTTGCCCAGGCCGCTGTGCAGGCGCTGATCACGTCGGTGATGGCCGCGCTGCTGTTTCGCCCGCGCGCCGAGCCGGTGACCGAGGTGCCGTCGCATTTGCTCGCGCGTCTCGTCGTGCTGACCTTCGTCTATGTCGCGCTGTACTGGGGCGCCGGGTTCTTCATCGCCTGGCAGAGCGAAGTCGTGCGCGCCTATTACGGCCACGGCATTCACATCCGGCCGCTGCCGACCTTCGCGTTCCAGTCGTTCCGCGGCGCTTTGTGGGCGATGATCGCCCTCTATGTCGTGGCGCGCCTGAAGGGGTCGCTCGCCAGCCGAGCCGTCGTGATGATGCTGCTGTTCGCGGTGCTGACCGCAGCCCAGCTTCTCTATCCCAACCCCGTCGTGCCGTGGGCCGTGCGCCAGGTGCACATCGTCGAAATCGCCGTGTCGGAAGCGGCCTACGGCGTGATTGCCACCGTCGTACTGATGGCCGGGACACGCCGGACCACCACCACCTCGTTCCTGCGCCTGTTGACCGGGCGCGCCTGAAACTTCCTTGGAGGGAAAACCGATGACCGAACTCGCTATGCCTTTGGCACACCGCAATCCTGCCGTCGCCGCCTTGTTGTGGGTGCTCAAGACGGTTGTGCTGTGGATCGCCGCGCTCGCCGGATGCATCGTTGGCGGAATGGCTGTGCACATCAACCTGCCGCCGCCGCTGGTCGATGGACCGCTGACCACGGGAGAGGCCTTCCTGGTCGTGAACGGCCTGATCGCGGTGGCGATGGCCGCGGTCGCCGCCAGCGCCCGGGTGCGCGGCCTCAAACTCTCGCTGCTGCTGTTCGCCGGCTATTTCCTGATCAGCACCGCGATGATGCAGATCGAGACGCTGTGGTTCAACGAAAGCCTGAAGCTGCCGCTGGCGGAGATCGGGCACATTTCGGAAGTCGCCGCCATCGCCGCGGCGGTCGTTGCGATCGCCGGTGCGCTGCTGTTCTGGCCTGAGCCGGCCGAGGCGACGCCGGTGCCGGCCTCGCTCACTTGGCGCATCGCGATCATGGCGATCGTGTACGTCGTCCTCTACTACGGCGCCGGAATGTTTATCGCCTGGCAGAGCGCGGCGGTGCGGGCCTATTACGAAAACGGCATCCACATCGCCTTCGTGCCGACGGTGCTGTTCCAGATTCTGCGCGGCACGCTGTGGGCAATCATCGCGCTGTTCATCGTCACCCGCCTTCAGGGCTCGCTGGGACGCCGTGCGCTGGTGATGGGCATCCTGTTCTCGGTGATGTCGGCGGCGCAGCTGCTTTATCCGACCTCGTTTTTCCCCTGGCCGGTGCGTGCGGCGCATCTGATGGAAGTGGGCTCGTCCGAGTTCGTTTACGGCGTGATCGTCACCTTCGTGCTGCTCATCGGGGCGAGCAGGCGTCCGCTCGAAGGCGGGGTCTGGCGCGCCATCGCCGGTCAGGCGTAAACCTACCACTGTGATACGGAGAATCGACATGGGCGACGAAACCTCCTTGCGTGAAGACATCTCTTTCCTGCGCCAGATGGCCGAAAGCGGGCGCCGGGGTCCGATCCTGGGCGGCATCTTCCTGGTCGTCGCCGGTGTCGTGTTCGGACTGGCCTGTGTCGTGTCGTGGCTCGGCTATCAGGACGTGCTGCCGATCCACGGCTGGGGGCAGGTCTATCTCTGGCTGGTGGCCTTCGCGGTGTTCTGGGTGGTGTGGTTCTTCCTGTTCGTGCGGATGCGGGCCGTCCAGAACGCGATCGGGCAGGGCAGCGCCAGCGCCACGTTCGGTGTGATCTGGGGCGTCTGTGGCCTGGGCGTGATCGTGTGCTTCGCGACGGTGGAAATCGTCGCCTGGCGGCTGAACGCACCGGTGGTTCAGGCCGGATTCGTGCCGGTGATCTTCGCGTTCTACGGCACCGCCTGGCTCGCCAACGGCGCGTTGGGCAAGCGCCGCTGGATGCTTATCGCCGGCATCAGCGCGTTCGCCTTCGCCGTCGTCATGGCATTGCTGTCGAACACCACGTCGCAGGTGCTGGGCATGGGCGCCGGCCTGTTGCTGCTGCTGACCCTGCCGGGCCTTAAGCTGGTGTCGGAACAAGCCAAGCCATGAGCGACGAGTTCGACATCAGCCGGATCGACGACGTCATTCACGGACGGCTCAGGCTGGGCGTGATGGCGTACCTGTCCGGCAGCGGCAGTGCCGAGTTCAACGAACTGAAGGCCAAGCTCTCGGCCTCCGACGGCAACCTGTCGGTGCAGCTGCGCAAGCTGGAAGAGGCGGGCTATGTCGAAATCGAGAAGACCTATTCCGGCCGCAAGCCGCTGACCCGCGTCTCCCTCACCGACAAAGGCCGCACCGCCTTCGTCACCTATCTCGACGCCATCGAGAAACTGCTGCCGAAGGCGTAAGGCTGTCATCCCCGGCAAGCGATGGCGGCGCAGCTGTCGAGCGCGACCGGGGACCCAGGTGGTGGGGAAGCACTGACGCTCGTGGCGATCTGCAGACCCGTTGAAATCGTCTTGCCTGCGCAACCTGGATCCCCTTTCCCTCGCGCCCCCTCAGCGCTACGCGCATCGGAGCACTCGGCCGGGGATGACAGTTAGCCAAAAGAAACGGAGCAAGGCGGTGAACCTTGCTCCGAGAGGGGATTGGCAACGGGGGAGATACCCCGACTTTACGAAGGTCTAGAACTCGACCCAGTCATCGGCGGGCGCGGCTTCGGCGGCGGCCGGAGCGGCGTTGACCGCGATTTTCTCGCGCTTGGGCATCGGCTTGGGCGCCAGCTTCGGCTTTTCGGCAACGGGCCGCGCCTTCTTGACCGGCGCCGCCGACTGGCTGGCGATGATCTGGCCATCGACGCCGTTGACCTTGAAGCGGCCGAGCAGGTTGGCGAGGTTTTCGGTCTCGGTCGCCAGCGAATGGCTGGAGGCGGTCGACTCTTCGACCATCGCCGCGTTGCCCTGGGTGACGCCGTCGAGTTCGGCCACCGCGGTGTTGACCTGGGCGAGGCTGTTCGACTCTTCCTGGGCCGACGCGGTGATCTCGTTGACGACGTCGTTGATCTCGGTGACCTGGGTGACGATGCGGTCGAGCGCCTTGCCGGCTTCGACCACCAGGCCGACGCCCTGGTTGATCTTGGTCGTCGAGGTGCCGATCAGCGACTTGATCTGCTTGGCGGCGTCGGCGGAACGATGCGACAGGGCGCGGACTTCCGACGCCACCACCGCAAAGCCCTTGCCGGCATCGCCCGCGCGCGCCGCTTCGATACCGGCGTTGAGGGCGAGCAGGTTGGTCTGGAACGCGATCTCGTCGATGACGCCGACGATCTGGCCGATCTGGGCCGCACTCTTCTCGATTTCATGCATCGCCGAAACCGCGTCGGTGACGACGTGGCCGGTGCGGGTGGCGTCTTCCTTGGCGGTCGAAACGGCGTCGCGGGCGTTGATGGCGCCTTCGGCGGTGCGCTTCACGGTCGCGGTGATGTTGTCGATCGTGGCGGCGGTCTGTTCGAGGGTTGCAGCCTGATGCTCGGTGCGGCGCGACATGTCGTCGGCAGCGCGGCTGATCTCGGCCGATCCGCTCTGGACGTTGAACATCACCTGCCAGATGACGCGCAGCGTGTCTTCGAGCTTGTGCATCGCGGCATTGTAGTCGTCGCGCACCTTGGAATAGCCGCCCTTGAACTCGTCGCGAATGCGATGGGTGAGGTCGCCGGCCGCCAGGCTATTGAGCGCCCTGGCGAGAGCGGCAACGACGGTGTCCACCGCCTTGCGGGTCTCTTCCTGATCGCGACGGGCTTCCACCAGGCGCGCTTCGTTGTCGCGGAAGACCTCCAGCGACTTGATGATGGCGCCGAACTCGTCACGGCGTTCCATGGCTTCCAAATCGACGTTGGTGTTGCCGCCGGCGAGCGTTTCGGTCGCATCGGCGATCTTCTTGACGTCGTGACGCAGCATGATGACGGAAAGAGCCGCCATCAGGCCGACCAGCAGAAGGGTCAGCAGCGCGATGGTCTGGATCGAATTCTGCGTCGCGGCGGAATGAGCGGCGCTGGCCTGGGCCTGCGCGTTGGTCTGTTCCTGCGTCGACTTCACCACCTGATCGAGGGTGGCGAGCATGCCCTGATAGCTCTTCTCGAACGGATCGATGAAGCTGACCGCGGCCGAGAAGTCGGCGCTCATCATCGAGCCGACGAGGTCGACGGCGCTCTTGGTCTCATCGACCTGCTTTTCGAGCTTGACCAGCAGCGGTTTCTGCGAGGCGTTCATCTTCGGCTCGAGCGCCTTCAGACTCGCTTCGATGCTGTTGAAGTCCGCGATCAAATCCTTGGTTTGCGCGTCGATCTTGCCGGTATCGATCTTGCCGGCCTGATGGGTCAGGAGCATGTAGACCTGGCCGTGCGCATCCTGGATCCGCTGCGCGACGTTCTTCATCTCCAGGCTTTTCACCATTTCGACGTCGACGACGTTGCGCAGGTCCTGCGCGGAATCTTTTTGTGCGTTGATGGAAACCCACGCCACGCCAGCCAGCGCGATGAGCGCGACGGTCGGTGCGAAGGCGATCTTCACGAGAAGCGGCATATCCGCCAGACGAAAACCCATTACTGCCAATCCCTGTTTAGTTCCCCCGTCCGGACCCACCCGGACGCAGCACTATCGCCCAGAGATGCTCACCAGCGGCTTAACAACAAACGTGCGCGGAATTGCTGCTGCGCGGTTAAGCGCAGGCGCGGCGGTAATAGTCCGTTAATCAAGCTTGCCGCCGCTCGCCGATTGGTTAGGCGGGGCGACGGAATTTTAATCAGTGACACTTATCGTGTGCCCATCCGGCGCTCAGACCGGAAGGCTTCTAACGGGTGGGTTGAGATGAGCACGATGAGATTCGGCGTGTTGGCTGGCGGTGCCGCCGTGGCGATGTTGATCGCGACACCGGCGGTGGCTGGCAGCCTGGCGGAACAGTTTGCTTCCTGCGCCTCCAAGTTTGCGAGTTCTTCGAAAGCGGCCAGCGTGATGCTGGAATGCACTGCGGCTGACGGCAAGCTGACCGACTGCAAGGTCGTGGATGCGCCGACACCGGCGGCCGGATTCGACAAGGCGGCGATGTGCGTCGCCGAGGCGCTGCCGGTCGGGTCGCGTACCGGCTCGATCAAGGTTCCGATCAAGTTCGAACCGTCCAAGTAGGACGATCTCAGCCCGGGCAGCGCATGTTGGGACGGCGGTTCGCCCACCGGTTGACGAAAACGCACGCTTCCTGCCGTACGCGCGGGAAGCGTGCTTTGTCGCGCGCAGTTACACTCCCGCGAGGGGAATGGGCATTTGCGTCAGATCCACTCGACCTTGAGGACTTCGTAGCTCCGTGCGCCGCCGGGGGTGGCGACTTCCACCGTGTCGCCCTTGTTCTTGCCGATGATGGCGCGGGCGATCGGGGATGAGATCGAGATGCGGCCGTTCTTGGCGTCGGCCTCGAAGTCGCCGACGATCTGGAACTTGCGGTCTTCGTCGGTGTCTTCGTCGACGATGGTCACGGTGGCGCCGAATTTCACGGTTGAGCCCGACAGCTTCGACACATCGATGACGTCGGCGCGTCCGATCTGGTCTTCCAGTTCGATGACGCGGCCTTCGATGAAAGCCTGGCGCTCCTTGGCGGCATGATATTCGGCGTTTTCGGAGAGGTCGCCATGCGCACGCGCTTCCGCAATCGCCTTGATGATCTCGTGGCGTTCGACGTTTCTCAGTTGATCGAGCTCCACTTCGAGGGCTTTGTAGCCCGCAGCGGTCATCGGTAAGCGTTCCATGGTCTGTCTATCCTGATATCGTCAAAGCCTCTCCCTCCCGCGTCAAGCGAGGCCCAGAGGCCAGATGCGGCAGTGAAGAAACTTTGTTAATGCCCTGTTTTGCCAGCGCTATATCGCTCCGACACAAAGCAGAAGCGGGTAAAATGTAAGGCCCCACGGCCCCGACTTCAAGGGCCGGGGCCAGCAAGACTGCCCGTTCGGGCGTTTACGACCAGCAGTATGGCTGCAAACGGCCGCGTCTTCCAGTCGTTGAATAGTACGTGGCCGAGGTTAAATGTTTGCGCGGCTTGCCTTGCGTAGAAAGTGTCCCGACGACAGAGTCCGCAGCAACGCCAAGCGGTAAGGCCTGATAACCTCCGGCCGGTCCCAGCCCGATTGTGGCAAGCTTGTGGCCAACGCCTTGATGCGGTTGCTGTCCATGAGTCGCTCCCGGTCCGCCGACTGGCGTTCATGCCAGTCCGCGCCTTGGCGGTCGTGACGGGTCTTTTCGAGGATGGCGGAGGGCTCGGTCAGTCCGACAGGAAATCTTCCTGGGGCGGGCGGTACTGCAGCGGGCGCACGTCGAGGGTTCCGGCCCTGAGGGCGGCGATGGCTTCGGTCGCGGCGGCGGCTCCGGCCATGGTGGTGTAGTAGGGCACCTTCATGGTCAGCGCGGTGCGCCGGATCGACATCGAGTCCGAAATCGCACGGGCGCCTTGCGTCGTGTTGAAGACGAGCTGCACTTCGCCGTTCTTGATCGCGTCGACGATATGCGGGCGCCCCTCCCGGACCTTGTTGATCGCCTTGACCTTGAGACCCGCCGCTTCCAGCACCTTGGCGGTGCCGCGGGTGGCGAG
>NZ_JBWZET010000248.1:0-6660 GCF_056722145.1 Rhizomicrobium sp.
TCTCCGAACAGGTCGCCCGCGACGGCGAGGGCGCGCGCAAGCTCGTCGAGATCATCGTCGAGGGCGCGACCTCGAAGGCCTCGGCGCGCAAGATCGCGATGTCGATCGCCAATTCGCCGCTGGTGAAGACCGCGATGGCCGGCAACGACGCCAACTGGGGCCGCGTGGTCGCCGCCGTCGGCAAGTCCGGCGAGATGGCCGATCGCGACCGCTTGCGGATCTGGTTCGGCAAGCAGCTCGTCGCCGACAAGGGCGAACGCGCGCCGAAATACAACGAGAACAAGGCGACCAAGGAAGTGTCCAAGCGGGAAACCGAAATCGTCGTCGATCTGCGCCTCGGCAAGGGCAAGGCCCGGGTCTGGACCTGCGACCTGACGCATGGCTACATCGACATCAACGGCAGCTATCGCAGCTGATCGGATTGCTGCAGCTGCGAACGAGCGGCCGCGTCAATTAATTTGGCGCAAGGATTTCGTAATTCGGGCAGCATGGGGCGCCGAGGCGATTGGGCATCGGCGTCCGGCGAGGCTCGCCCCATGACCGACGACCGTTTTTTCCCGCGATCCGGCCCGTATTCGCTGGCTGAAATTGCCGCCCGGGCCAACGTCGAATTGGCTGCCGATGCGCCGCGCGACCGGATGATCCGTGGAATCGCGCCGCTGGACCGGGCCGAGCCCGACGAACTCAGCGTCTTCTGCGACGTCCATCATGCCGACGCTTTCGCAGCGACAAACGCCGGAGCGGTCATCACCAGTGTCAAGCTGGCCGAGCGGCCGCACAACGGGGCGGCTCTGCTGGTGGCGCGCGACCCGCGCTACGTTTTTGCCGTCGCGGGGCTGATGTTCTATCCGCGCAGCTTGGGCGAACCCGGAATCCACGCAGCCGCCCATGTCGATCCGAGTGCCATCATCGGCGAGGGATGCCGCATCGATGCCGGAGCAGTGATTGGCCCGGGCGTTCGCCTGGGCGCGGGTTGTCACATCGCCTCTCACGCGGTGCTGGGCACTGGTGTGGAAATCGGCGCGAACAGTCGCGTCGCCCCCAATGCATCGATTTCCCATGCCCTGATCGGCGCCAACGTTTCCATCGGCGCCGGCGCGGTGATCGGCGGTGAAGGGTTTGGCGTCGTTCTGGGGCCGACCGGCCTGATGTGCTCGGCACAGATCGGGCGCGTGCTTATCGGAGACAACGTGCGGGTCGGGGGCAATTGCACCATCGATCGCGGCGCCGTCGGCGATACGGTCATCGGCGCGGGCACGATGTTCGACAATTTGGTTCAGGTTGCCCACAACGTCCACATCGGCCGCAACTGCATATTCGCCGGTCAATCCGGTGTCGCCGGTTCGGTCACCATCGGCGATAACGTGATGGTCGGGGGCGCCGTATCGATCAGCGACCACCTTGTGATCGGTTCGAACGCGCGCATCGCCGGCAAAAGCGGTGTCGCGCGCGACGTTGCCGACGGCGAAACGGTCGGCGGCTATCCGGCCGTGCCGGTCCGCCAGTGGCACCGCCAGACCACCTTCCTGGCGCGCCTTCATCACAAGTCCGAAGCGTAGCGGTTCGCGGTCTGGAATTGCCGCTTGATCGGCGCGGCCGCGGCGTGTACCAACCGATGGTTGCAAACACGAGAGGGCCCCGCCATGATCGCCGTCACGTCTGCGCAGCTCGCGCAACTCGCGCCCAATGCCATCGATGCCTATCGCACGGCCTTTGCATCCGCCGACACGGTGCTGGTGCCGTATGGCATCAACGATTCGGCACTGCGCCTCAGCCATTTCATGGCGCAGGTGCTGCACGAGAGCGGCGCGCTGACCATTCGCAGCGAAAACCTGAACTACCGTGCCGATCGCCTGATGCAGGTGTGGCCCAGCCGTTTTCCCACTCTGGAGACAGCCCAGCCCTACGAGCACAATCCCGAAAAGCTCGCCAACTTCGTCTATGGCGGGCGGATGGGCAACGTGAATCCGGGGGACGGCTGGGCGTTCATCGGCCGCGGCCTGATCCAGCTCACCGGCCGTTCATCCTATGAGAAATACGGCCATTTACTGGGCGCCGATTTTGCCAACACGCCCGACCTCGTCGTCAGTGGCGACTGGGCGCTGAAGGTGGCGGCCGAGGAATGGAAGGCGGGCAATTGCAATGCCAAGGCCGATGTCGATGACGTCGTCGGCGTGACCAAGATTATCAACGGCGGCACCATCGGCCTCGACGCCCGCAAGGCGTGGCTCGCCCAGTGCAAAGCGATCTGGCACTGATGGGATTCCGTTCTGCGTCGATCGGGCTGGTCTTGTGTCTCGTTGCCGCGAACGCCGAAGTGATGCCGGTGTCCGACGCACAATGCACCGTGATGAAGGCGCATCACGTCCTCAATGCCGGCGCACCGGTCGGGTGCGAGCGGCTGGCGGTGGTGCGGTTCGCCTACGTGGATTTCGCCGGCCGCAGCCATGACGATGGTCGCGTAATCGTGCTCGACGCGGTGGCGGCGCGTGTGGAGCGCATATTCGCCGAGCTCCACCGTCGCCGCTTTCCGATCGCCAAGGCGCAGCCGATGGAGGCCTATGACGGCGACGACAATGCCGCGATGGCCGACAACAATACCTCTGGCTTCAATCATCGCGCGGTACCCGGATCGGCGCGCCTGTCGCTGCATGCCTATGGCGTCGCGATCGATCTCAATCCGGTCCAGAACCCGTTTGTCACCGACAACGGCACCGCGGTCGCACCTTCCGCAGGGGAGGCCTTTCTCGCTCGCCCTCGCGCAGCGCCGGGATTTGCCGAGGCAGCAATCGACATCTTCGCCGACAACGGATTTCTGGAGTGGGGCGGGGCCTGGCACGATCCAGTCGATTACCAGCATTTCGACATCGGCCGCCCGCTGGCGGAAAAACTTGCTCGCCTTCCGCGGCGGGAGGCACGCGCCGCATTCGATTCCGTCGTAGCTGCATACCTGCACTGCGTCGCCGAGGCGTCAGACGGCTCGCCGCAATTGCGCCGGCAAATATGCGCTAAAGCCGCCCTGAATTAAGGGTTTGACGCTGGTTTGCCACAATCGGGGCGGGTCTTGCCCCGATATGACCCATCTTTTGATATGCGCCCGCCAAATGCCGCGCCTATCTCTTGCTCCTGACGAAAGGACGAGACACGGACATGCGTGCGAAGACCAAACGTGAGCCCGATCTGACCGGCGCTCCAGGCAAACTGCTGGCCGCAGCCCTGGTCGCGTTCGGCGTCATTGCTTTCAGTGCCTACGGCTTTGCGACCGGAGACCAGCCGAAACCGGCGGCCTCCCACGCCGCTTCCAACGAAATCCGCACCACCCCCGACAATGCGGGACAGCGCGAGCTGCCACCGCCGGTGGAGCCGTCGAAGGCGGAGTAGGCCACTTCTCCAGGGCGAATTCAGGAACGGGCGGTCCGGCGGGGCCGCCCGTTTCGTTTGTGGCCCTTACGGAGTCCGCAAAAAAGTAGCCCCCGGAGATTGCTCTCCGGGGGCCGGGTCCGCGTCCGTATGCGGGGGGGCCTGGACGCGAACAAACGTCTGATTAGGCCCGTACCAAGTTTACGACCGTCGTGTCGATATCCTCGGTCGTTTCTTTGTCGTACGTGTCGACATAAGCACGGCCATAGTAGCTGTCGAGCAGGATCTGCTTCAGTTCGCCCATCAGCGGGAAGCGCGGATTGGCGCCGGTGCACTGATCGTCGAACGCGGCAACCGCGATCTCGTCGAGCTTGGCCAGGAAGTCGGCTTCCGCCACGCCCGCCGCCTGGATCGAGGCGGGGATGTCGAGGTCCTTCTTGAGGCCTTCCAGCCAGGCGATCAAATTGTTGACCTTGTCGCCGGTGCGGGCGCCGCCGAGGCCGAGGTGATCGGCGATTTCGGCATAACGGGCACGGGCTTTCGGCCGGTCGTACTGGCTGAACGCAGTCTGCTTGGTCGGATTGTCGTTGGCGTTGTAGCGGATGACGTTGCAGATCAAGAGCGCGTTCGCCAGGCCGTGCGGGACGTGGAATGCCGCACCCAGCTTGTGCGCCATCGAGTGGCAGACGCCGAGGAAGGCATTGGCGAAGGCGATGCCGGCAATGGTGGCGCCATTGTGCACTTTTTCGCGTGCCACCGGGTTCTTGGCGCCTTCCTTGTAGGACGCCGGCAGGAAGTTCTTCAGCAGCTTGAGCGCCTGCAGCGCCTGGGCATCCGAATACTCGTTGGCCAGCACCGAGACATAGGCTTCGGTCGCATGCGTCACCGCATCGATGCCGCCGAACGCGGTCAGCGACTTCGGCAGGTTCATGACGAGGTTGGCATCGACGATCGCCATGCTCGGCATCAGTTCGTAATCGGCGAGCGGATACTTCATTCCGGTGGCGTCATCGGTCACCACCGCGAACGGAGTGACTTCCGAGCCGGTGCCGGAGGTGGTCGGGATGGCGACGAAATCGGCCTTGAGGCCCATCTTGGGGAACTTGTAGATGCGCTTGCGGATGTCCATGAAGCGCAGCGCCAGGTCCTCGAAGTGGACTTCGGGGTGCTCGTACATCACCCAGATGATCTTGGCCGCATCCATCGGCGAACCGCCGCCGATCGCGATAATGACGTCGGGCAGGAACGCGTTGGCCTTCTCGACGCCCTTCTTGACGATCGACAGCGTCGGATCGGCTTCGACTTCATAGAACACGTCAACGTCGAGCCCATGCTGCTTGAGCAGCTTGATCGGTTCGTCGGTGTAACCGTTGGCGAACAGGAAATGGTCGGTGACGACGAGCGCCTTCTTCTTGCCGGCGAATTCCTTGAACGCCTCGTTGAGGGCGCCGCGGCGGAAATAAACGGACTTCGGAACCTTGTGCCAGAGCATGTTTTCTTCGCGTTTTGCGACGACTTTTTTGTTGATCAAGTGCTTGGGACCGACGTTCTCGGAGATCGAGTTGCCGCCCCACGAACCGCAGCCCAGCGTCAGCGACGGCGCCATGGTGAAGTTGTAGAGGTCGCCGATGCCGCCGTGCGACGAGGGCATGTTGACCAGGATGCGCGCCGTCTTCATCTTGGCGCCGAAGGCATTGACCCGGTCGGGGCGGCGGTCTTGATCCGTGTACAGAACGGATGTGTGGCCGATGCCGCCGAGCGCCACCAGATCCGCCGCCGCTTCGAGCGCCGCGGCGAAATCCTTGCGCCGGTAGAGCGCGAGGGTGGGCGACAGCTTTTCCTGCGCGAAGGCCTCGGTCTCGTCGGTGAGTTCCACTTCGCCGATCAGCACCTTGGTGTTGGGCGGAACCGTGATGCCCGCCATCGCGGCGATCTTCACCGCCGACTGGCCGACCACGTTCGGGCACAGATGGCCCTTGGGGAACACGACTTCGCGCACCATGCCGAGTTCGTTGCCCGACAGGATGTAGCCGCCATGGCTGGAGAAGCGCTCGCGCACCGCATCATAGACGCTGTCGACCACGACCACGGCCTGCTCGGAGGCGCAGATCATGCCGTTGTCGAAGGTCTTCGACATCAGGATCGAGGCGACGGCGCGCTTGATGTCGGCAAATTCGTCGATCACCACCGGCGCGTTACCGGCGCCGACGCCGATCGCCGGCTTGCCCGACGAATACGCGGCCTTGACCATGCCGGGGCCGCCAGTGGCCAGGATCAGGTTGATGCCGGGGTGGCGCATCAGGGCGTTCGAGAGCTCGATCGAGGGCTCATCGATCCAGCCGACGATGCTTTCCGGCGCGCCGGCCGCGACCGCCGCGTCGAGCACCAGCTTCGCCGCCGCGACCGTCGCCTTCTTAGCGCGCGGATGGGGGCTGAACACGATGCCGTTGCGCGTCTTCAGCGAGATCAGCGCCTTGAAGATCGTGGTCGAGGTCGGATTGGTGGTGGGGACGATACCGCAGATCGTGCCGATCGGTTCGGCGATCGTGATCGTGCCGCCGACGTCGTCGTTCTCGAGCACGCCGCAGGTCGGTTCGTCCTTGTACTTGTTGTAGATGTATTCCGACGCGAAATGGTTCTTGATGACCTTGTCTTCAACGACGCCCATGCCGGTTTCCTCGGCAGCCATCATGGCCAACGAGATGCGCGCCTCGGTGGCGGCAAAAGCAGCGGCTCGGAAGATGCGATCGACCTTCTCCTGCGAATAACTGGCAAACTCCGCTTGCGCCGCGTTCACGCGCGCAACCAAAGCATCCAATTCAGGGAGGCTAGCTACGGACATTGTTCTTCCTCTTCTCTTCATTCTTGATGGCGCTGATATGAGCCGTTGCTGTGCATCTAATTAGGCAAAGAGGTATGTCTTATACGCACATGCGGCAAACTGGCTGTCATAGTCAGTAACATCAATCCGTAATGCCACTGAGATGCCGCATTATTCCTGCTCTCCGTAAGGGCAAAATATGCGCGCGAAATGCGCATCTGCGTAACATTGCTGCAAAGATACCGGTCTCACGTCGGCGCGTCCTCAATTGACGCAGAACGGCCGCGGGATAACCCTATTTGCGAAACATTTCGCAATAGATGGGGAGGCTATGTTGCGAGCAATTGTGATGGCGATGTTGAGCGCAAGCGTCATGATTCCGAGCGTTTCGTTCGCTGGTGCGCGTGATGATTCCACCGTCGTGATGAGCGACAATCCTTCGCTCTTGAAGATCTAAAATGCGTGGGGCTTCAGCGACG
>NZ_JBWZET010000249.1:0-3873 GCF_056722145.1 Rhizomicrobium sp.
TGGTCGGCATGCGGGACGTGGGCATTGAGATTGCCGCGGGCGAGTTCGCCCATGGCTTCGGTCATGTTGCCGAGCGGATTGGAAATGGCGCGGATCAGCACGAACGCCGCCGCGGCGCAGAACGCGATGGCAAGGCCGAGGGCGATGAAGATCCAGAGCCGGGCAGTGCTATAGGTGCTCGCCGCGGTCTCGGCTGCGAGATCACACATCTTCTTATTCAGCGCGACGTCCTGTTCGACGGCACCGATGAACTTCGTGAAGGCGGTCCGCATTTGGCTTTGATAAAAATCTTCGGCCTCCTCCTTGGTCTTGGTTTTGAGGATGTCCTCCAGCTGCGCCTGCAGCGGCTCATAGTCGGCCTTGGCTTGCAGGAATTCGTCGGCAAGACGCCGCTCCTCGCCGGGCGTGATCAGGTTGGAATACTTCGCCAAAGCGGCCTCGGCCTCGGCATGGTACTTCTGCATCAAAGCCGCGTTGTTCTGGCGCTGCTCATCGGTGCGCGCCATGACCGTGTTGCCCTGGATCACGCGATAACGCGTCATGGCGTATTGCAACTCGGACAGGCTCGTCAGCGACGGCATCCAGTTGGTGGTCACGTCGTCCGACGCATCCTTGAGCTTCGACAGGCTGGTTACGGCAAATAGCCCGAGACCGACCGTCACGGCGAGTACCAAAGCAAACACACCGATCAGCTTCTTGCTGACGGAAATGTCTTTGAAGTTCATTTTATGATCCCAATCGCTGCGGTGTCCCACGCCCTCGCGGCGCACGCGTTGCGGGTAAAGATCGCGGCGAAATATTGAGATGTGGTATAAACAAACCAGAGTGGCAGGTGTCGAAATCGGTGAGAATTGCACGTCGGGCGTGCGTGCCGCCTCGGCGCAACCGTTGGCCCGTCGCGCCGCAAGCCTGTAATCCTTCTAAGTCCTTGACAGCAAAGGATCGGCCCGCGGGCGTCCGGCGCCGCGGCGGCGTTTGGGCGCCGCCTAGGGATTTGTACGTGTACGGGACAATACTTACGGCGAATTCCTACAGCATCGCCGGAATCACGCGGTCGGGCGGGCGGTGGCCGTCGGCGAAGCTCTTGATGTTGATGATCACCTTCTCGCCCATTTCGATCCGCCCTTCGAGGGTCGACGAGGCCATGTGCGGCAGCAGCACGACGTTCGCCGCCTTGAGCAGCTTGGGGTGGATCGCCGGTTCGCGGTCGTAGACATCAAGCCCGGCGCCGGCGATCTGTCCCGCCTCCAGCATGTCCGCCAGGCATTCCTCGTCGATGATCTCGCCGCGCGCGGTGTTGACGATGATGGCGGTGGGCTTGAGCAGCTTCAGCCGCCGCGCCGACAGCAGGCGATAGGTTGCGGGCGTATGCGGACAATTGACCGAGACGATGTCCATCCGCGCCAGCATCGGATCGAGATTTTCCCAATAGGTCGCCTCGAGCTCGGTCTCGACATGCGCCCGGACCGGCTTGCGGTTGTGGTAGTGGATTTGCAGCCCGAACGGCTTGGCGCGGCGCGCCAGCGCTTCGCCGATGCGGCCCATGCCGATGATGCCGAGCCGCTTGCCGCCGAGCCGGTGGCCCAGCATCCAGGTCGGCGACCAGCCGCGGAAGCCGCCGCGTTCGAGCACCATCGCGCCTTCGACGAAACGGCGCGGCACGGCGAGGATCAGCGCCATAGCGGCGTCGGCGGTGTCGCCCGTCAGCACGCCGGGCGTGTTGGTGATCATCAGGCCCTTGGCCAGCGCCGCGGTGACGTCGATATTATCGAAGCCGTTGGCGTAGTTGGCGATCATTTTGAGATCGGGACCGGCCTCGGCCAGCATGGCGGCATCGAGCCGGTCGGTGATGGTCGGCACCAGCACCTCGCAGGATTTCATCGCCGCCGCCAGCTCGCCGCGGCTGAGCGGCTTGTCGGCATCGTTGAGGCGCGCATCGAACAGTTCGCGCATGCGCGTTTCGATGATGTCCGGCAGCTTGCGCGTGACGATGACGACCGGTTTGCGCACCATGAGGCAGTTCCGGGCTGGCGCATCCGATGTACCAGATGCGCCCCGCCCTGTCAGGGCCGCTCGTCGTTTTCAGTGACGAAAGTGGCGCATTCCGGTGAAGACCATCGACAGCCCGGCCTCGTCGGCGGCCGCGATCACATCGCCGTCGTGGATCGAGCCGCCCGGCTGGATCACGCTGGTGGCCCCCGCTTCGGCGATTTCCAGCAGGCCGTCGGGGAAGGGGAAGAAGGCGTCGGAGGCAGCGGCCGAGCCGATCGTCCTGGGCTCCGGCCAGCCCGCGGCCTTGGCGGCGGCGCGCGCTTTCTCGGCGGCGATGCGGGCCGAATCCACGCGGCTCATCTGGCCGGCGCCGATCCCCGCCGTCGCCAGCCCCTTGGCATAGACGATGGTGTTGGATTTCACATGCTTGCCGACGGTGAAGGCGAACAGCAGATCGGCGATTTCGGCGTCGGAAGGTTGACGCTTGGTGACGATCTTGAGGTCGTCGCGGCCGACATGGCCGTTGTCGCGGGTCTGGACCAGAAGGCCGCCGGACACCGATTTGAAGGTCAGGCCCGGCGCTGCCGCATCGGGCAGGCTGCCGGCGGTCAGCACGCGCAGGTTCTTCTTCCTGGCGAGGATCGCCAGGGCATCGGCGTCGATCTCCGGGGCGATGATCACTTCGGTGAACAGCTTGACGATCTCTTCCGCCGTGGCGCCGTCGAGCTTGCGGTTGAAGGCGACGATGCCGCCGAACGCCGATGTCGGATCGCAGGCGAGCGCGTTGACATAGGCCTCTTCGAGCGAGGCGGCGAGCGCCACGCCGCAGGGATTGGCGTGCTTGATGATGGCGCAGGCCGCATGCGCCGCCGGATCGAACTCGGCGACCAGTTCGTAGGCCGCATCGGTGTCATTGATGTTGTTGTAGCTGAGCTCCTTGCCCTGGAGCTGTTCGGCGGTGGCGACGCCGGGCCGCTTCTCGCCGGTGGTGTAGAAGGCGGCGGCCTGATGCGGGTTTTCGCCATAGCGCAGCGACTGGCGCAGCGTGCCGGCGAAGGCGCGGCGCTTGGGCGGGGTCGCCTGATCCTCAAGCTGGGTCGCGAACCAGTTCGACACCGCCGCATCATAGGCCGCAGTGCGGGCATAGGCGGTCTGGGCGAGGCGGCGGCGCAGCGTCAGCGTGGTGGCACCGGCTTGCGCGTCCATCTCGGCGAGCACGGCCGCATAGTCTTCCACATCGACCACGACCGTGACCCAGTCGTGATTCTTGGCCGCCGACCGGGTCATCGCCGGGCCGCCGATATCGATGTTCTCGATCACCTCGTCGAACGGCGCACCTTTGGCGACGGTGGCTTCGAACGGATAGAGGTTGCAGACCAAGAGATCGATGCCTTCGATGCCGTGCTGTTTCATGGCGTCGGCGTGCTTGTCGCGCAGGCCCAAGAGGCCGCCGTGGACCAGCGGGTGCAGCGTCTTCACGCGGCCGTCCATCATTTCGGGAAAGCTGGTGATGTCGGCAACGTCGGCAACGCTGAGCCCGGCGTCACGCAGCGCTTTCGCGGTGCCGCCGGTGGAAATCAGGAAAACCCCATGTTTGGCGAGGCCTTGGGCGAATTCGACGAGGCCGGTCTTGTCGGACACGGAAATGAGCGCGCGGCGGATGGGGCGGAGCGTCATGGTCGACTCGCGATTGGGGTGTCGGCCGGTGATACTTCCGCCCCTCGCGAAACAAAAGGGTCAGATCGCCGCCAACCCGCAAATTTTTGCGCGAATCGCGGTCACAAAACACGAATGATTGTTGCGTGTTTTAAGGATTGCCGCCGGAACCCAGCGTTTTCAGCACTTTGAACACCGCGCCCGCGAGCGTGTGGAGCTCTTTGG
>NZ_JBWZET010000250.1:0-2237 GCF_056722145.1 Rhizomicrobium sp.
AGACAAAGGCGCGTCCGCCGCTCATGCCGGCCGCAAAGTTGCGGCCTGTCTTGCCGATCACGACCACGGTGCCGTTGGTCATGTATTCGCAGCCGTGGTCGCCCACGCCCTCGACCACCGCGATCGCGCCCGAGTTGCGAACAGCGAAGCGCTCGCCGGCGATGCCGTTGAGGAAGACCTCGCCGCTGGTCGCGCCGTAGAGCACGACGTTGCCGACCAGAATGCTCTCTTCAGGCAGGAAGCTCGAGGTCTTCGGCGGATAAGCGATGATGCGCCCACCGGAGAGGCCCTTGCCCAGATAATCGTTGGAGTCGCCTTCGAGTTCGAGTGTGACGCCGTTAGGCACGAATGCGCCGAAGCTTTGGCCCGCCGATCCGGCGAACTTGAAGTGAATGGTACCTTCAGGCAATCCCGCCGAGCCGTAGCGGCGTGCAATCTCGCCGCCCAGCATCGCGCCGACAGTGCGGTGCACGTTGCGAATGGCGAAGCTGGCATTCACGGGAGTCTTTGATTCGAGGGCCGGCGCGGCAGTTTCGATCAGCTTGTGATCGAGGGCCTTGTCGAGGCCGTGATCCTGCGGCTGGATTTTGCGGCGCGCGACGCGCGAGGGCAACTCCGGCTCATAAAGGATCGAGGCGAGGTCGATGCCCTTGGCCTTCCAGTGGGCGTCGGCGATAGCGGCGTCGATCTTGTCAACGCGGCCCACCATCTCATCGACGGTGCGGAAGCCCAGCTTTGCCATATGCTGGCGGACCTGTTCGGCGATAAAGAAGAAGAAGTTGACGACGTGTTCGGGCTGGCCCTGGAAGCGCGCGCGCAAAACGGGATCCTGCGTGGCGATGCCCACCGAGCAGGTGTTCAGGTGGCACTTGCGCATCATGATGCAGCCCATCGTGATCAGCGGCATGGTGGCAAAGCCGAACTCCTCAGCGCCGAGCAGCGCCGCGATCACGACGTCGCGGCCGGTCTGGAGCTTGCCGTCGGTCTGCACTTTTATGCGTCCGCGCAGATCGTTGAGCAGCAGAACCTGCTGTGTCTCGGCGAGGCCTAGCTCCCATGGCAACCCCGCGTGCTTGATGGAGCTGAGCGGCGAAGCGCCGGTGCCGCCGTTGTCGCCGGAGATGAGCACCACATCGGCGTGCGCCTTTGAGACGCCTGCCGCGACCGTTCCCACGCCGACCTCTGAGACCAGCTTGACTGCAATGCGGGCCTGCGGGTTGACGTTCTTGAGGTCGTAGATCAACTGCGCCAGATCTTCGATCGAGTAAATGTCATGGTGCGGCGGCGGTGAGATGAGGCCGACGCCGGGGATCGAATGGCGTGTCCGCGCAATGATCTCATCGACCTTGTGGCCGGGCAACTGGCCGCCCTCGCCGGGCTTTGCGCCCTGCGCCATCTTGATCTGCAGTTCATCGGCGTTGACGAGGTAGTTGGTCGTCACGCCGAAGCGTCCGCTCGCAACCTGCTTAACGGCCGAGCGGCGCGAGTCGCCATTGGGGTCGCGCTTGAAGCGCTCTTCTTCTTCGCCGCCCTCGCCGGTGTTCGACATGCCGCCGAGCCGGTTCATTGCGATGGCGAGCGTCTCGTGCGCCTCTTTACTGATCGAGCCGAAGCTCATTGCGCCGGTCGTGAAGCGCTTGACGATCTCCTTTGCCGGCTCGACCTCTTCGATCGGAATCGGCTGATCGTCGTACTTGAGCTGAAGCAGTCCGCGCAGCGTGCAGAGATGGCGGTTCTGATCGTCCAGCAGATCGGTGTACTCCTGGAAGGTCGCGGGATTGTTCTGCCGCACGGCATGCTGCAGCTTGCTGATGGTCTCGGGATTGAGCAGGTGATACTCGCCGCCCTGACGGAACTGATAGTGGCCGCCGACGACCAGCTCCGTTTCAGATTCAGTCAGCGGCTGGAAGGCGAAGGCATGCTTCATCTGCGCCTCGCGCGCCAGCACATCGAGCCCGACGCCCTCAATGCGCGATGCAGTGCCGGGGAAGTAAGTATTCACCAGAGCCTGATTGAGGCCGACGGCTTCAAAGACCTGTGCGCCGCGATAGCTTTGCAGCGTGCTGATGCCCATCTTTGAAAAGGTCTTGAGCAGGCCCTTGTTGACGGCCTTGATGAAGTTTTTCTCGGCGTATTCAGCGGAGACGTCGGCGGGCAGCAGGCCGCGGCGCTTGAGATCGTGAACCGTCTCGATGGCGAGGTAGGGGTTGATGGCGCTGGCGCCGTAACCGATGAGG
>NZ_JBWZET010000251.1:0-8237 GCF_056722145.1 Rhizomicrobium sp.
GCAGTGCACCTTCTGCGATACCGATTTCGTCGGCACCGACGGCACCAAGGGCGGCAAGTATCCTGACGCCGACACGCTCGCCAACGCGGTCGCTGCCGAGTGGCCGAAGGACAATTTCGCCCAACCGTATGTGGTGTGTACGGGCGGCGAACCGCTGCTGCAGCTCGACGATGCGCTGATCGCGGCGCTGCACATCCACGATTTCGAGATTGCGGTGGAGACCAACGGCACCATCCTGCCGCCGCCGGGCGTCGAGTGGGTCTGCGTCAGCCCCAAGGCGGGCGTCGAGTTGGCGGTCGACACCGGACAGGAACTGAAGCTGGTCTATCCGCAGGACGGTGCGCCGCCGGAGAAATACGCCGACCTGTTGTTCGACTACTATTTCCTGCAGCCGAAAGACGACGCCAACCGTGAGGCCAACACGCGTGCCGCGGTGGACTATTGCCTGAAACATCCGCAATGGCGGCTGTCGTTGCAGACGCACAAGCTGATCGGCATTAGATAGCTAAAACTCTATTCACTTGTCACAATAACTTCGCAAAAACGCGGCTTTCCGGCGCGTCTGTTTTAACATCCGGCATACGTATAGGCCCCTATTTTCGCTCGCGAGTAAGCGGGCGGTGTGGTGCATGAGTTCGTTTGGCGGCGGGCAAAATTTCGGCAGGCCCGACAACGATGCCGACTGGACGGCGGGACGCATCGCCGTGCCGTTGCCGCCGATCTCGTCGGAAGCGACCTGCGACGCCGTCTATGAATTGCTGAACGCGGCAAACGCCCCACGCGCAGCGGCTGTCGTCGATGACCGCGGCGCCGTGCTCGGGCTGGTGAACCGGCTGCGCTTTCTGTCGAAATACGCCCAGCGCTTCATCCCGGAACTGTACGGCCGGCGGCCGATCATGGCGCTGGCCAATCCGCAGGCGCTGGTGGTCGACGAGCAGATGCGGGTGAGCGATCTGTCCGCCACCATCACCGAAGACCATCCCGATGCGCTGCGCGAATGTTTCATCGTCACGCAGGCGGGCACCTATCTCGGCATCGGCACGTCGGAAGCGCTGGTGAAGGCCAAGATGGCGCTGCTCGCCGCGCGCGAACGCCAGCTCAACACCGCCATGATCGCGGCCGAAGACGCCGACCGCACGCGCGCCAACTTCCTCGCCCTGATGAGCCACGAGCTGCGCACGCCGCTGAATGCGATCATCGGATTTTCCGAAGTGATATCCGGCGAGATGTTCGGGCCGCATCAGGTGAAAGCCTATGGCGGCTATGCCAAGGACATCCACGATGCCGGGCGGCATCTGCTGGCGCTGATCAACGACATCCTCGATCTCAGCAAGTGCGACGCCGGGCATATGGAGCTGCATTCCGAGCCGGTCGAACTGGGCGGACTGCTGCGCGATTGCATGCGCTATCTGCAAGGCCGCGCCGCCGACGGCAAGATTTCGTTGAAGCTGGAGCTTCCCGGCGATCTTCCCGCCGTCCGCGCCGATGCGTTGCGGGTCAAGCAGGTGATCCTGAACCTCCTCACCAACGCAGTGAAATTCACATTGCCGCACGGCCGCGTCACGATGGCGGCGAACGTCGCGGCGGATGGCGGCGTCGAAATCGTCATTGCCGACAGCGGCATTGGCATGGACCCCGATGAAATTCCGATCGCGCTGGAGCCGTTCCGGCAAATCTCATCGCCGCTGGCGCGCAACGTGGAAGGCACCGGCCTTGGCCTGTCGCTGGCGAAAACGCTGACCGAACGCCATGGCGGCACCCTGACCATCGAAAGCGCCCGCAACGTCGGCACCACCGTGCGCCTGCATTTTCCGCCGGGGCGGACGATCCGGCTGGATGGTGAACTCAAAACCGCGTGACAATCTTTTCCATGTCGGGGCGGACGCGCTCTTCCAGCGGAGCGGCGCTCGTGCCGATGTAGATGAATCCGGCGAAGCGTTCACCCGGGTTGAGGCCGAGACGGTCCTTGCTGCCGGGGTGATAGGCGTACCACTCGGTCAGCCAGTTGGCGACGTAGCCGAGGGCGTGGGCGGCGATCAGCATCGTCTGGCAGACGGCGCCGGCCGACAATTCCTGCTCCCACAGCGGGATCGGAATGCCCTCACGGGCGCGGCTGACGACGGCCACCACCACCGGTGCCCGCGTGAACCGGGCCGCTTCCTGCGCCGCGCGCTCGTCGCTCAGTTTCTCGGTTTCGAGGAGGGCTTCCACCAGTAGATTGCCGGCACGCTCCCGGGCCTCGCCCTCGAACACGATGAAGCGCCAGGGAAACAGCTTGCCGTGGTCGGGCACGCGCGCGGCGGCTTGGAGGATGGTGGCAAGTTCGTCGGCGCTCGGGCCGGGCCCGGTCATCGCCTTGGCGGAACCGGAACGGCGGCTGAGCAGGAGGTCGATCGCGTCGGGAGCGGGGCGGTTCAGGGGATTTTCCATATTTTCCGTATGGCTATTTGCGGGATGGGGTTGCGGCACTTATGTATGGCAACAGCGCCGGTGCCGTTTGGCGGGACCGTCACCATACGATAAAGTGCGCCGGAGGAGAGGAAAATGGCCGTTTCACTCGAAAAGGTCGCCAGCGTCGACCCCATCTGGTCCGCCCTGCGGCAGCAAGCCGAGGATTTGGCGACCCGCGAGCCGGCTTTGGCCAGTTTCGTCCACGCTACCATCCTCAATCACGCCCGGTTGGAGGACGCATTGTCGTACCACCTCGCCAAGAAGGTCGGCGGCGAGGACATCAGCCCGATGCAGGCGCGCGAGATTTTCGATCAGGCGCTGGCGGGCGATCCGGGCATCGGCCAGGCGGTGCGCGCCGACCTGTCCGCCGTGTTCGAACGCGACCCGGCGTGCCATTCCTACGTGGAGGCGTTCCTGTTCTACAAAGGCTTCCATGCCCTGGAGTGCTATCGCATCGGCCACTGGCTGTGGAGCGAGCATCGCGACGGCATGGCGCTGTTCTACCAGAGCCGCATCTCGGAGCTGTTCGACGTCGACATTCATCCGGCGGCGCAACTCGGTCGCGGCATCATGATCGACCACGCCACCGGCGTCGTGATCGGCGAGACCGCCGTCGTCGGCGACGACGTTTCGATGCTGCATGGCGTGACGCTCGGCGGCACCGGCAAGGAAACCGGCGACCGCCATCCCAAGATCGGTCGCGGCGTGCTGCTGTCGATGGGCGCCAAGGTGCTCGGCAACATCACGGTCGGCGAGTATTCGCGCATCGGTGCCGGTTCGGTGGTGCTGAAATCGATTCCGGCGCATTGCACCGCGGTCGGCGTTCCCGCCAAGCTGGTCAACTGCGCCGGCTGCGACCGCCCCAGCCAGGAGATGAACCAGTTCATCGACGAGGGCGAGGGGCTGTAGCGACCGGCGGTCGCAGCGATTGCCATGGAATCGGCCTATCGCAACGGAAGTTGCTTGACCGGCTCATGCGGTCGTGCGACTCCAAACCGTCCGCGATGGAGGCGAGAGTGAACCGCAACGAAATTTGGCGCGTCGAGAAGTATCTCCGGAACCTGTTCCGGTTGGATACGATCACCTTGGTCGAGCGTCCCAAGCAGCCCGATTCCGTCGAAGTGATGGTCAACGGAGAATTCATCGGCGTCGTCTTCAGGGATGAAGAAGACGGCGAGATCTCCTACGCCTTCAACATGGCCATCCTCGAGATGGATCTGCCGCCGGCCCCTGCCAGCCGCGCCTGATTATCCATGCTCGCGGCGCCGTCCGGAGCGGCCGGGTTTGTGACCCGGCACCATACCGCCGCGTTTTCGGCTGTGGCGGCGCTTACCGGAATCGCGACTGCTATCGCCGCCGCGTCGGCATGGTTTCAACCGATCGTCTGGAACGACGTCGCCGCGCTGGTGCTTGGCGCGGCGTTGGCGTTCGCGGTCGGCTATTGGCACGTCCGTCATCTGGCGCTGGCACTGCTGATCGCGGTGACGCCGCTGCCTGGATTGGTTTGGGCGGCGCCATTGTCTGCAGGCTCGCAGTTCGGGGCCGTTGCGCTCGCCGCATACGGCTTGGCCTATGCCGTGGCGACGATGTATGCGCGCCATACGCTCGATCGCGTGCTGAGCGCGGCGGCGGGCGAGGTGCCATGGCGGGCGGCGGCGGCGGTGCTCGGCTTGACCGTGGCGCTGGCGCTGATCTGGTTTTGGCACCGCGATGACGGCGACGCGGCACTGCAGGCGGTCGGCGATCTTGTTGGCGCCGCCTTATCGGTGCTGATGCTGCTGCCGCTGTCGTCGGCGCTGCTGCATTTCGACGAAGCCTTCGTTGCCAACGCCAATCGGGCGCGCGAGCGGCGCGGGCGAATGTTGGAACGGCTCGGCGGCGCTACTGTTCCGCGCTGGGGCTTGTCGCTGACCGGCGTGGCAGTGATCTTCCTGGCGCTGGGATGGTTCGGTGCCGAACCGCTGTTGCGCAACGGCTGGTGGCGCTATGCGGCGACCATCGTATTGGCCGCCATTGCATTCGGCAGCATCGCCGGTGGCTGGCGTGAGAGCATCGCCCTGATCCTGGTGACGGCGATTGCGGCGCTGGTGGCACTGTGGTGGCGCCATTACGATCCGCGGCTGGCGTTCGGTGCGGTTGCGGCCCTTGAAGCGGCAATGCTGGCGAGTTTGCTCGCCGTGTCGAGCGCGCGGCGCATGCGGCTGTGGCGTATGGCCGGCGACGACCCCGCCGTGGCACGCCGGCGGGCGCTCGAAGACGGCAGCGGTGCGCTGTTCGCGACCCTTGGCGCTACCGCGGCGGCGTTGCCGATGCTGCTGCAGTCCGGGGGGTATGTGATTGTGCTGGCGATTTTCGTCGGCGGACTTTGCGGCGCGTTGCTGCCGGCGGTGATCGTCACCGGCCTCGACGCCATCGTTCCCCGTCGCCGCTCGGCGGACGAAGTCTTCGGCCATCACGCGTAGCTCACCGGCGACGGACGGTTTCCGACGGGAGTTCACCGAAGGCGCGGCGATAGCGCTCGGCGAAGCGGCCGAGATCGGCGAAGCCCCAGCGATGCGCGATGTCGGCGATGCGCGGTACGTCGGCCGTTTCGAGCTCGCGGCGGGCTCCGTCGAGCCGCACCTGCCGCAGATAGGCGAGCGGCGTCGTGTCCTTGAACAGCTTGAAGCCGTTTTCCAGCGTGCGCGGCGTGACGCAGCAGGCGTCGGCGATATCGCGGATGCGGATCGGGGCGCCGGCATTGGCATGGATGAAATCGACCGCCTGTTTGACATGGCGCGGCATGATGCGGATGGCGTCGCGGCCGTGACGGTCGCGCCAGCGGCTGACCACCGGTTCGAATATCAGGCGCAGCACGGCCTCATGCATCAAGTTGGATGCCAGCTGCGAGGACAGGTCCGGATGGGCGAGGTCGATCGCGATCGCGTTGAGCAGCGCCAGAATGACAGGGCCGCGGCCGCTCGAAAGATCGATGATCGGGACAGCATTCAGCACGGCGAGTTTGATGTTTTCGCTGGTCGATCCGATGCAGCGTTCGACCTCGGCCGCACTCCATTTCAGCGTCGTGCGCGCGTGCGCTTCGTCGCTGTAGGCGACGTTGCTGCGCGTTGCCGGAAGGTGCTGGATCATCGCCTCGCCGGGCTGGGCAACGTCGTCCCTGGTACGTTCGGACATGCGTAGTGCGCCGATTTCCGGCAGCGAAAGTACGACAATGCCGGCATGCGAGCCGCCCGTGGTGAACTCCCAGTCGGCGTTTGAACGCACGCTCCACAACATGCGGTCGTTGCTGACGGCGAGCCGACCGCTCCAGCAAAACTTGTCCGCTGACGCGATGCGTTGGATCGTGGTGGTCGGCACGAACCGATAATACGCTTCGGCCAACGTGTTTGCCCCGCCCGTCAGGTTATGTGCGATGGAAAACATGGGGCGCTCGGGTGACGAATCTGTACCTGGTTACAATGATGGAGTTCATTTGGATTTTCTATCGTCGTCGGCGTGGTTGCTGTGTTGTGACGTTCCCGCAGGAGTAGAACTCCTGGTGTCCATTGCACGCTTTCGACGTGAATTCCGCCTGCAGACGGTTTCCGAAAGCCGCTCGTCGAACTTGCCGCGGACGCGCTCGGCAAATCATTCATCGGTGCGGATCCCGTTATGTAAGCACCCGCGCAGGTTTTGGACATGCGGCGGGGTGGGCGGCGCAAAAATGTGCAAGGCGCGAAGGACGTAGGCGTTTTACGAAGGAATTACGACCGGCGTCTGGAGCGCAGCCCGGACTCGTTCAAGATCAAAACAAGCCAACTGGTTTCAAAGCAGGAATATCGAAGACAGTGTTGGGAGATATGACTGACGCGACCTCCGTTCCTCCAGCGGAGCCCACCGATGTCGAATCCGTGCATTGGATGGTCCAGGAGTTTGGGGACAAGTGGAGCCTTCCGATCCTGTGCCGGCTGGGGACTGGGCCGCACCGGTTTCTTCAATTGAAACGCGCCTTAGGACCGGTATCGCAACGGATGCTGACCCGGACTTTGAAGAAGCTCGAACGGCTGGGAATGGTGTCGCGAACCTGCTCGGAAGGCGCGTTTCCGCAAGTCACCTACGACCTGACCGAGTCCGGATTGGTATTATTCGAGGCTGTCCGCAAGCTCGATGGCTGGATGGCCGAGCACCGCCAGGTGTTGCGGCGGCTGTAACGACCGGCAAGCGGTGATCACGAAAATGTGAGTGCCTATTTGTGCGCGGGTTGGCGGAACGACGCCAGCAGGTGCTCGACCTTGACGGTGATGTCGCGCCAGGATTCGAGGTGGGCGCGCTTGAACCGCAGGGTGAGAGACACGCCCGGCGCCAGCGGCGTTTCTCGCAGGCAGCTCGGACTTGGCACTTCAGGGGCGAGCTGATCGCAGCGCAGAACCACCGTTCCGGACTCGGTCTGGCCGACGAACAGGTCTTGGCCGCGATAGCCGGTGTCGGAGCGGAACGCATACTGATGCAGCCCGTACAGCCCCTCGTGGCCGCTGCGGTCGGCGAGATAATCGGCATAGACCCGGGTGAGCTTGTCGCCTTCTTTGACGCCGAGCTTGTCCTTGTGAATGGTCAGGAAAACGACATCCGAATCCGGCGCGTTGGAGGCGAAGGCATCCGTCGCCCAGTTCGACCAGCCCGAGAGGTCGGGCAGCAGCGCGTAAATGGTGATGGTCGCCTTTTCGCCGCCGCCGCGGGCGCTGTCGTACATCAGGTAATTCGCCGGTATGTGGAACGGCCGTCCGGCGACGCTGAGTGCCACGATATCGCTGCGGGAGGTCGGGGCGGCCTGCTCGTTGAACAGATTGTCGCGCGGAGCGAGGTAATAGAGCAGCAACACCGCCGACAGCACGAACGTCACGCCGAAGACACTCAACGGGATCAGCCAAGCCGAGCGGCGGCGCACGGTTTCGTCGTCCTTATAGCGGCCCACGTCTGCAGTCCCCGTCCCAAGTCGAGTCGATGCCAGACATACTATGGCGCAACCGCAAAAGGACAGTTAGCGCCTCGCGCCAAATCGAAACGCCGGGCCCAAAAGCTGTTGCATGCGGGCCGCGGACGCGCGCCAGTCGTTCCATTCCGGCACAGAAAAGCCGCCTGTCGCGGGCATGAGGCCTGCAGAACCGCCCTCAACAAAGCGGGGAAGCGGCATGCACGGCCTGATCATTGTCCTTTTCGCGATCGCGATCGGTTTCACCAGTTCGGGGATCATGGCCAACGCCTATCGCCTGATCGCCAAGAAACCGGAGAGCCTGACATCGCGGCTCGTCTACGCCGGCGTCATGGTGGTGGCCGGACCCAACGTGCTGTTCGAGAACGCGGCCAACTCCTTCAAGGCCAAGAAATGCTCCGGCATCGCCTTCTGGCTGGCCGCCGCCATCGCCGGCTATTGGAGCTTCGTGCTCGGCCTGTTCGTGCTCAACGTCTACGTCTCGAAATAGCTCACAGTACCGTCAGCATGCCGGCCACCAGCGGGTGGCGGACGATGTCGCAATCGGCGAGGCGGACGACGGCGATTTCCGGCACCGCTTCGAGGCGGTCGGCGACGTCCTTCAGCCCCGACATCCCCGGCAAGAGGTCGGTCTGGTCGGGATCTCCGGTCAGCACCATGGTCGAGTGCCAGCCAAGGCGCGTCAGCAGCATCTTGATCTGGCCATAGGTGCAGTTCTGTGCCTCGTCGATGACGATGAAGCAGTCGTTGAGCGTGCGACCGCGCATGTAGGCGACCGGCGCGATCTCTATGATGTTCTCCGCCACCAGCGCCTTCA
>NZ_JBWZET010000252.1:0-5809 GCF_056722145.1 Rhizomicrobium sp.
GGTCGCGTGCGCGAAATCGACCACGCCCTTCCATTGCGCCCGCGTCAGCAGACCGTTGAATCCGGGCGGCGGATGATCGGGCGGCGTGTCGGTGTCGGCGAAAAAGGTCGCGTTGGCCCAGGTGCCGGAGACCCGCATATAGGTCGGCCCCAGCGCCGCCGCCAGCATCCGAAGCCGCGGATTGGCAAGGTCCTTGGGCGTGCGATAGGCATAAATCTTCGGGTCCATGCCGGCCGGCGTCGGCCCTTTCGGCGCCGCATCGGGCGCGCCATAGGGCTTCCAGAACGCCCCGCCGGTGACCTCGATCATTTCCACATTGAAGCCCTGGAACCGCTCGCTGACGGTGCCGATCTTGGGCAAAGTGGAAGGATCGAGAGAAGCCGCATCGCAAACCCCGATCGCGGCGACAGACGCCAGCAAAGCAGCAGAAATCGTTCTCATGCGCGGATCCCCGAGAGTCGACGCGGAATGATAACACACCCGAGGCGACCTCCTCTTGTCATCCCCGGCAAGCAAAGCCGCGCAGCGCCCTCCTTTTGTCATCCCCGGCAAGCGAAGCCGCGCAGCGCCCCCTTCTTGTCATCCCCGGCAAGCAAAGCCGCGAAGCGCCCCCTTCTTGTCATCCCCGGCAAGCAAAGCCGCGCAGCGCCCCCTTCTTGTCATCCCCGGCAAGCAAAGCCGCGCAGCGCCCTCCTTTTGTCATCCCCGGCAAGCAAAGCCGCGCAGCGGCGGCGCGACGACCGGGGACCCAGGTGCCCGAAACGTCGCGATCTCGACGATGACCCGCGTGTCCTCGCAGATATCACCTTGCCGGATAATCCTGGGTCCCCGGTCCTTCACGCTCCGTCGCGCTACGCGCAGCGGAGAGCCCGGCCGGGGATGACAGCCTTTTTTTGTCATCCCCGGCAAGCAAAGCCGCGCAGCGGAGAGCCCGGCCGGGGATGACACGCGGGCCTTTTTACGTCGTCTCCCAATACACCGTGTAGCGCTGCCAGCTTTGGTATAGCGGCTTCAGTTCGATCGCCTCGGCCTGGCCCTCTATCACATAGCTGAGCTTGGTCGCGCCCGGCTGCAGCAGCTCGGTCAGCGGCTTGCCCGAGAGTTTCAGGCTCGGGATCGTGATCGGGAATTTGTCGATGTGCGCGACCTTCTCCGGCTCGCTGTGCTCCGAGGCGCCATTGGTGGCGCCGCCCAGCGGGAATTGGCCGGCGAGGACGATCGGACCAACCAGCAGCGCCTGCACCGTCGGCCGGTCTTCGAAACCCACCGCCTTCAGCGGCATCGGCATTTCCAGCACGACCCGATCACCCGGCTTCCAGGCGCGCGCGATCTTCAGATACTGCCCCGGAACCGCGGCGCCAAACGGCTGGCCGTTGACCAGCACGCGCGGCGCCTCGGTCCACGCCGGAATGCGCAAGTTGAGCGGCCACACCCCGCCGGGCGCCGCCTTCACCACCAGTTCGGTGCGTCCCTCTTCCGGAAATGCCGTGTGCTGCTCCACGGCGATCTTGCGTTCCGACCAGTCGAGCTTGGAGGCCACATACTGGTTCACATAGAGCCCGTTGTGGTCGTGGAAATAGAGGGTGTCGTTGAGCTTGGTGTATTCCTCGACACCGCTCGCGGTGCAGCACCAGAAGGTGGCGTCGTCGTTGCCGACGATCTTCCAGGCGCCCGGCGTCAGCGACAGGTAATACATCGACCGCCCGGTTTCCGGCTCGATAGTGCCGAGGCGGTGGTTGAACAGCAGCCGCTCGTAATACTCCATATACTTCGTATCGCCGCTCCATTCGTAGAGATGGCGCGACAGCTTCATCATGTTGTAGGCGACGCAACATTCGGCGTGCGTGGTCGTCTGGCTCCATTCGGCGCCGAGCTTGTGCGGCTCGGTCAGCCAGAATTCCTTGTTGCCGGTGCCGCCGGTGACATAGCTGCGGTAATCGACGACGCTGTCCCAGAAAAAATCGGCGATGGTGTGATCGTGGTCCTCGCCGCACACCTCGTAGCGCCGCGCCGCCGCGATGACTTGCGGAACGTGGGTGTTGGCGTGCCGGTCCTTGAGTTCGTCTCGGCGCGCCGCCAGGGGTGCGAGGAATTTCTCCTTGGCAAAACGATCGCCGGTCTTGATCCAGCGCGGATCTTTGGTCTCCGCCGCGAGGTCGTAGAACATCTCGGCCATGCCGCCGAATTCGTTTTCCAGCATGTCCTGCATGTGGGCGCGGGGCTTGGTCGCCGTCCAGGCATCGATCCACGCCGCCATCCCCATCAGCACCGGCATCGCCTGCTTGTTGCCGGCGAGCTGATGCATGTCGTAGAGGCCGACCATGATCTTGTGCAGCATGTAGAACGGCGCCCAGACGTCTTTGCCCTTATCGAGCCGGTCGAAGTGCGACGACGGAAAGGCGCTGACATAGCCGCCCTGGTTCAGCGCCTTCTGG
Source organism: Rhizomicrobium sp. (assembly GCF_056722145.1). NCBI lineage: Bacteria > Pseudomonadati > Pseudomonadota > Alphaproteobacteria > Micropepsales > Micropepsaceae > Rhizomicrobium > Rhizomicrobium sp. The sequence goes on from NZ_JBWZET010000252.1 coordinate 2,436, forward strand.
CACTCGGCGAGACACGCCACGATGGCATCGCCGCGGGCCTTGAGCTCCATGTCGTCGTCGCCGGCCGTCATCCGCGCGCACGCCGACAAATAGAAGGCCACGAAATGGCCGCGCACCTCACTGTAGGGCGCTTCCCATCCGCCCAGCGGCTTGGCGCTCGACGGCAGGCCGGCGGTGACGCGGAAATTATGCAGCAGCCGGTCGAGATCGACCTGCAGCATGAAGCGGCGGTTCCACAGCATCGCATCGCGGCAAGGACCATCGAGCAGCCGCACCTGGCGTTGCGCAAACGGGTGGAGGCGCAGCGGCACCGGAGCGACGCCGCTGGCATGCGCCACAGTCGTCAGCAGCCACGGAACAGTGGCCAATCCAAACGTCAGTTCGCGCCGATTGATCGGCAACTTATTGGTGTTCAACGAAACCCCCGTGATCAAAGACTCATCCCGCACCGCATTCATCAGATGAATCAAACAGAGCTTCAACCGGCCAATCCGCCCGCACCCCATTTTGTCATCCCCGGCAAGCGCCGACCGGGGACGCCCCCCTTGTCATCCCCGGCAAGCGAAGGGTGCGCCGCTCCCCCTTGTCATCCCCGGCAAGCGAAAGGCGCGGCAGCGACCGAGCGCCGACCGGGGACCCAGGTGGTGGGGCCGCACCGATGTTCGCGGTGACTTGGTGAAATCCTCTTGCCGGCCAATCCTGGGTCCCCGGTCCTTCGCACACCGTAGCGCTCCGCGCCGCGGCGGGCTCGGCCGGGGATGACACACTTTTTTCGAGCCCCCTCTTGTCATCCCCGGCAAGCGAAGGCGCGAAGCGACCGAGCGCCGACCGGGGACCCAGGTGGTGGCGGTAGCTCGATCTACGCGAGAATTCTCGGTATCATGGCGGTGTGCGGGACCATCTCTACTTCGTCTACATTCTGGCGAGTGCCCGAAACGGCACGCTGTACATCGGCGTCACCAACGACGTTGTCCGGCGCACTTGGGAGCACAAGAGCGACCTCGTCGAAGGGTTCACACGGAAGCATGGCGTCCACATGCTCGTCTGGTACGAGATGCACGACGACATCCATACCGCGATCGCGCGCGAAAAAAGGCTCAAGCGGTGGAACCGCGCCTGGAAGATCGAACTGATCGAGAAAGAAAACTCCGGCTGGAACGATCTGTATGATCGGCTCTTCGGTGAGATCCTCCTGCCGGCCAAACCTGGGTCCCCTTTCCCTCGCACGCCTTAGCGCATCGGACGTTCAAGCGAGATCATTCTTTCCTCCCCCGCGATGCTCAAATCATGACTGAAAGGATCTGTCGGCGCGGGGGAGGAAAGATGAACGACGTGATCTCGTCTGAATGTTCGTTGCTCTAGCGCTCTGCGCCGCGGCGGGCTCGGCCGGGGATGACAGTGGGTGGAGCGGGCGTGGCAGTTCCCGCCCCATTCGCGTCGAAAGGCCGGCTCCCGCCCCCGTTGCACAGCATTCTGTGACAGCAGGGTTGCGCCTCCCCCCCTTTGGGGCTAGACGATCCCCTTAACCTGCAATTTGGCCGAACCGGGGTGCGACATTCGTGCGCCCGGACACGCGCGCGAGAAGAAAATGCCTAAACGCGAAGACATCCATACCGTGCTGATCATTGGCGCGGGCCCCATCGTCATCGGCCAGGCCTGCGAGTTCGATTACTCCGGCGCCCAGGCTTGCAAGGCGCTTCGGCAGGAGGGTTATCGCGTGGTGCTGGTGAATTCCAACCCGGCCACGATCATGACCGATCCGCAGCTCGCGGACGCCACTTACATCGAGCCGATCACCGCCACCTTCCTGGAAAAGATCATCAAGCGCGAGCGCGAGAACGTGCCGGTCGGGCGCGGCTTTGCGCTGTTGCCGACCATGGGCGGCCAGACGGCGCTCAACGCGGCGCTGACGCTGCGCAAGCGCGGCATCCTCGAAAAGTACAATGTCGAGCTGATCGGCGCCTCGGCGGCCGCCATCGACAAGGCCGAGGATCGCGAGCAGTTCCGCCAGGCGATGATCAAGATCGGCCTCGACGTGCCGCGCGGCATGACGCTGAAAGGCTATCTGCGCCACAAGAAGGACTCGGGCGGCAACTTCCTCTACGACGACCAGAACAACCCGATCATGGAGCTGTCGCCGGAGGCGTTCACCCACGCCCTCGAAGCGCTCGACCATGTCGGCCTGCCCGCCGTGATCCGGCCCTCGTTCACGTTGGGCGGCACCGGCGGCGGCATCGCCTACAACCGCGAGGAATTCTTCGAGATCGTCGAAGCCGGCCTCGATGCCAGCCCGGTCAACGAGGTGCTGATCGAGGAATCCGTGCTCGGCTGGAAAGAGTTCGAGATGGAGGTCGTCCGCGACAAGGCCGACAACGCCATCATCGTCTGCTCGATCGAGAACATCGATCCGATGGGCGTGCACACCGGCGATTCGATCACCGTCGCCCCGGCGCTGACGCTGACCGACAAGGAATTCCAGCGCATGCGCACGGCGTCCATCGCCGTGTTGCGCGAAATCGGGGTGGAAACCGGCGGCTCCAACGTGCAGTTCGCCATCAACCCCGACGACGGGCGCATGGTCATCATCGAGATGAACCCGCGCGTGTCGCGCTCCTCGGCGCTGGCCTCCAAGGCGACCGGCTTCCCGATCGCCAAGGTCGCCGCCAAGCTCGCAGTCGGCTACACGCTCGACGAGATCACCAACGACATCACAGGCGTCATGCCGGCTGCGTTCGAGCCGACCATCGACTATGTCGTCACCAAGATCCCGCGCTTCGCCTTCGAGAAATTTCCCGGCGCCGAACCGCATCTGACCACCGCGATGAAATCGGTCGGCGAAGCGATGGCGATCGGGCGCACCTTTGCGGAGTCGCTGCAGAAGGCGCTGCGCTCGCTCGAAACGGGTCTCACCGGCCTCGACGAGGTGGAACTGTCCTCCGACCACGACGACATCACCGACGTCTTGGGCCAGACCCACCCCGACCGCCTGCGCCGCATCGCCCAGGCGATACGCAACGGCATGCCGCTCGCCGAGATCGCCGCAATCACCAAGTTCGATCCCTGGTTCCTCGGCGAGATCGAAGCGATCATCAAAGTCGAAGAAGAGGTCAAGGCGTTCGGCCTGCCGAAAGACGCCGAGGCCTTGCGCCGGCTGAAGTCGATGGGCTTTTCCGACAAGCGCCTCGCCAAGCTGACCGGCAAGACCGAGAAGGAAGTGCGCTACGCCCGCCAGCACGCCGGCGTCCACCCCGTGTTCAAGCGCATCGACACCTGCGCCGCCGAATTCGCGGCGATGACGCCGTATATGTACTCGTCCTACGAGACCGGCCCGTCGCCCGAATGCGAAAGCCGGCCGAGCGCTGCCAAGAAGATCA
>NZ_JBWZET010000253.1:0-8776 GCF_056722145.1 Rhizomicrobium sp.
CCCATCTTGGCGAGGATGTGCGCCTTGGAGCGGAACGGGGTCAGCCGGATCGGCTCGGCCCCGGGGCGGAAGAATTCGCGGCTGGTCGGCTCGAAGGTGAGCACCGTCGTCGCCACGCCGCGCACCTCGGCATGGCGCATCGCCCGGCGGATCAGCGCCTGATGGCCGCGATGCACGCCGTCGAAATTGCCAATGGCAACCACCGCGCCCTGGTATTCCGTCGGGATACTGGCGATGTGGCGGAAAATCTTCATGCCGGGCGACTTTAGGGTTTTGCCGGCGCGATGACGAGGGTCTCGCCCTCCATCACCACGGTTTCCCCTACCTTGCAGACGAAATCGAGTGCCACCCGCCGCTTGGGCAGCACCTCGCGCACAGTGCAGATCGCCGTCACGGTATCGCCGATTCGCACCGGCGCCTTGAACCGGGTGGACAGGCTCATCACCAGCGTTCCCGGTCCCGGCATCTTGGTGCCCAACAGCGCCGACAGATAACTGACGGTAATGGCGCCGTGCGCGACCCGGCCGCGAAAGACGGTTTTCCGCGCATAGGCCTCGTCAAAATGAACCGGATTCATGTCGCCGGACACTTCGCCGAACAGATCGATGTCGCGCTCGGTCACCTGCTTGGAAAAGCTTTCCGACACGCCGGGTTTGAGGTCTTGGTAATAGACGGTCATCTTGTCACCACTTCAGAACATCGACGGCGGCGCGCGCCGTGAGATCGTGACGGGCAAACAGTGCCCCGAGATTGGCAGCCGTCAAGCTGCCGAGTTCGTCCTTGTGCAGACCCTCGGCGACGAACAGCGCGTCGAGCTTCATCACCGCGGCGCCGGCCATGTCGGTTTCAAGGGCGTCGCCGATGACGAGAATGCGCTTGTCCGCCCCGCCCGCCGCCGCAATGGAGGGCTGGTAGATCGGCGGCTCGGGCTTGCCGTAATAGATCACATGGCCGCCGAGCTTTTCATAGGCGCGCGCGATCGCCCCGGCGCACGGCACCAACACGCCATTGCGCGGCGCCCAGACGTCGGGGTTGGCGCAGATCATCGCCAGATCATGCGCCTTCAGGATCGCCAGCGTTTCGGCGTAATCGGCGGCGGTTTCGTGATCGTCGTCGAACAGGCCGGTGCAGAGCACGATCTCGGCCGCTTCGGGTCCGACCAGCTCGACATCGAGACCTTCGAACACCGGCACGTCGCGCTCGGGACCGATATGCATCATCTTGAGCGGCGCGCCATGCGAGCGCTTGATCAATTCCAGGCGCGCTTCGCCGCCCGAACTGACGATGGCGTCGTAGCAGTCGTCGGGCACGCCGAAGCTCTTCAGGCTCACCGCGATCTCGGCCGGCGGGCGCGGCGCATTGGTCAGGAGCACCACCCGGCCGCGGGTTTTGCGGAAGTTGGTCAGCGCCTCGACCGCCTTGGGATAGGCATTGGCGCCATCGTGCACCACGCCCCAGACATCGCAGATCAGCGCATCGTACTCGCCGGCGATTTCGCTAAGGCCGGACACCAGGACAGGAGAACCGTTCATCAATCCACAGCAGGTTGTCGCGCGGGTGCGCGCGGGAAATTCACCTGAAGGCTATAGCGGGAACGCCCCACCGCCTCAAGGCGCGGGGTTGCGGTCGCGAAAAAGCCTGAATTCAGGCCGACTTGCGCAGGGGGACGACGTTGGGCTGCGGGCGGTCGATTTCCTTGATGGTCTCGCCCCGGACCGCGCGCGGTTCGCCGAAGAGGTAGCCTTGCGCGAAATCGACGGCGTAATCGAGCAGCTGCACCACCGTTTTCTCGTCCTCGACGCGCTCGGCGATCAGGTTGAGGCCGTGGCGCGACAGCAGGTTCTTGAAATCCTCGGCGGCAACGGCGGCACCGGCGGCGTTCATGCCCTTGGTCAGCATGTCGGCGCGCACCTTGAGGTAGGAGAAGCCGGTGCTCTTGAGCTTGCCGTAATCGAGCGCCAGCGACTTGATGTTGTCCATCGACAGCGCGAAGCCAAGGCCGTTGAGACGCTTCAAGTTCGCCTCGCCCTCGCGGCCGCAGCGCAAGACGGAATCCTGCGAAAATTCGAACACGATCTGGCCGGCGAGGTCGCGGTTGTGCTGCATGTACTCGAGGAACTGCGGGAAGAATTCGGCGTCGCGCAAGGTGTCGCCCGAGATGTTGCAGAACACGCCGATGCCGCGGTTGCGATTCATCAGGCGGCGGACGATCTGGACGCAGCGGAACAGGAGCAGGTTGTCGACCACGCTCATCAGGCCCGCGGGCGCGGCGATCTTGATGTACTGCGCCGGCATGATCACCGAGCCGGATTCGGAGCGCAGCCGCGACAGCGCCTCGTAGAAGCGCACCTTGCGCTGCGGCAGGCTGACCGTCGGCTGCAGGTAGAGATCGACGCGGTTTTCCTCGAGCGAGGCGCGGATCATTTCCAACAGTTCCGGTTCGGCAACGTTTTCGAGGCTGGCCGGAGCCCCGGCCGGACGTCCGCCCGCTTCGTGGCGCGCCTTGTCGGAAATCTTGGTGGCGAACTCCTTCATCAGGCTTTCCAGAACCTGCAGTTCGGAAACGATCTTCTTGTTCTGGGCGTGGGCGCGCGCCTCCATCGAACGGGTCACTTCGTCGACCCGCGCCTGGGTTTCGGCCAGCGCCTTTTCCACCGCCGCGCCGGACTTTTTCAGGGTCTGGATTTCCTTGTTCTGCTTCTTCGCCCAACGGCGGCGCATCACCGAGCCGTCGATCTGGAACATCAGAAGGAACGAGATGAAGCCGCAGGCGATTCCCGTCGGAAGCGACTGCATCATGCCGGCCAGACAACCCAGCGTGGCGCTCGCGAGCACGTAGATGAAGATGACAAGAAACCTGACCATGGTCCCGCTACCGGTATTGGACCGGCAACCATTGCCTAGTTCCCGTTGCCAAGACGTTAACCAACGCCCATTTCGGGACGGATCAGAATTCCTTGTATTTCAAGAGATGGGCCGGAATCGCCAGCCCGGCCCCTATGGCTGCGACGGTAAACACCACCCGTAACAAGTATTCGATGGCGGTAAGGATCACTTCAGCATTTTCGGGGTGCGGCGTGGTGACCGCCAGTGCGCCCAGAATCGCCTGTCCGAAAAAGGCGCCCGGCACCATCGGGATGCAGCCGGCCAGCGCCACGGCGTTGCCGCGCCCACCAAGCGGGCGTCGCAGGACGTTGGCACACAGGCTGGCCATCACCGCCGCCACGAACGACGCCGCTTCCAGGCTCCAGCCGAGGTCGAGCCCGACGGTGCGCACCGAGAGCGCGAGCGCCCCGGCGGCAAAGCACCAAGCCAGCGATTTGAGACCAAAATTGAACAGCACGCCGAACCCGGCTGCCGCCACCGCGCCGAAAAACGCCTGATGCAGGAGATGGGGCCAGTCGGTGAGGAGGTGGATCATCTCACCCCCAACAGCGCTTCGGCCAGCCAGACGCCGCAGGTCGCAAACACCATCACCATCAACACCGACACGGCGCGGGCGCTGCCCATGGACGGATAGCCGTCCATGATGTCGGTCTGGGCGTTGGTCGCCGGGACACCCGGAACCAGCAGCAGAATGGAGGCCATCATGGCGAGATTGACCGTGGTTGAGCCGACGAGATGGGCCGCCGCTCCACCGATACCCGCCGCGGTGAAGGCGATCACCGCCGCCAGCACATAGGTGTTGGTGCCGCGCCGGTGCAGATACATCCGCAGCGCCTGCCCCAGCCCACCGCCGACGAACACCGGCCCGAACGCCAGCCAGTCGATGCCGAGCAGCCGCCCGAACGCGGCGCACGCCATCCCCACCGCCAGCGCCACCAGCCACAAGGGATGGCGGGGCGTCGATTTGACGAGGCGGTCCATTTCGGCCTCGAAGGCATCCACCGTCATGCCGCCTTTGGAAACGCGCACCGCCAGCGCCCGCATGGCGTGGTCGAGTCGATGGTTCACCCCGTGCGGACCGATGGTCATCATGCGGGTGATGGTGTTGGTGCCGCTGCGGACGGTGATTTCCTGCGAGGCATAACCGGTTCTGAGCCCGACCGGCTCGACGCCCAGCCCCCTCGCCACCAGCGAAGCGCCCTGATGCACCACCCTGACCCGCGCGCCGCATTCCACCAGCACGCGCGCCATGCGCAGCGCGCTCATGGCGATCTTCTCGAGCTGGCGATGCTTGAGGCGAATGGGATCGTCGGTCATGGGCTAAAGATCAAGCGCGTCCAGTGTGGTAGGGCCGCAGCAGTACCTCTGCAGGGATATTCCAATGCTGATGGAGTTTCCACGCCTGCTCCATAGTCAGCGGGCGCTTGCGCCCCATGATCTCCGAAGCACGAGAACGTGAACCAATCAGCTTCGCCAAATCGGCTTGGCTGTAGCCCGATAATCCCATTCGATAACTTATTGCTTCCACCGGATCAGGCGGATCGATCGGCCAATGCTTGCCTTCATAGACCTCGATCAGTGCCGCCAACACGTCGAAACGGTCGGCATCCGGAGTGCCGTACTTGGGCTCTTGCAGGAAGTAAGGTTCAATCTCGGCAAGCGCCCATTCGTAGTCCGCTTCTGTCCGGATCGGGCGAATGGGCTTCATCTTCGTCATTTTATGGTGCCTGCCTTGATCTTATCGTATTCTTTGTGGGTCCCGACAAACTTCACCAGCACGCGCTTGTACCCGTATGCCACATGCGCAACCAATCGGTATTTATTTCCCCCGATGTCGAAAACGACTCGGTTGTCCTCGACAAAATCAACGGTGGTGCCAAACGCCGTTTTGACGTCTGCTGGGCACTGCCACTCAGCTTTGTCCACAATCGCGAACCAGTTGCGCAGTGGAATCTCGGCTTGAGCATGACGGAGCCAAAAGAGCTTCAGCGTTCTTTTGGCAATGATCTGCATGGCCACGCTATAGCATGTTCCACATTTGGGAACAAGCGCTATGGCGCCTTCGAATAGCTCTTCGTTCGCATGGTCACAAGTTCTTCGGCGGCGGAGGGGTGGAGGGCTATGGTGGCGTCGAACTGGGCCTTGGTGGCGCCCATTTTCAGCGCCACGGCGACGATCTGCACCATTTCGGAGGCGTCGGGGCCGAACAAATGGCAGCCGAGAACCTTGTCCGTTTTAGCGTCGACGATCAGCTTCATCAGCATGCGGTCGCCGCTGCCGGCGAGCGCGAAACGCATCGGGCGGAAGCTCGATTTGTAGACGTCGATGGCGTGACCGTGCGCCAGCGCGGCCTCCTCGCTGATGCCGACGGTGCCGATTTCCGGCGTCGTGAACACCGCGGTCGGCACCAGCGCGTGATCGGGGCGCGTCGGCGTGTCCTGGAACGCAGTCTTGATGAAGCACATCGCCTCGTGGATCGCCACCGGGGTCAGTTGCAAACGGTCGGTGACATCGCCGACGGCGTAGATGTTCTCGGCGCTGGTGCGCGAGTAGTCATCCACCTCCACCCGTCCGTTCTTGCCGGTCTTGACGCCGGCCTTTTCGAGCCCGAGACCTTCGGTATTCGGGATGCGGCCCCAGGCGAGCAGCAGCTTGTCGGCGACGAGGCGCTCGCCGCTGGTGAGGACCGCATGGATTTCATCGCGGTCGCGCTCCACGGCGGTGAACATCCGGTCGGGCAAAACGCGGATGCCGCGGCGTTCCATCGACGCCATCAGGGCTTCGCGCAGATCCTCGTCGAAACCGCGCAGCACCTTGGGACGGCGCACCACCAGTGTCGTCTCGGCCCCGAGCGCCTGGAAGATGTGAGCGAATTCGACCGCGATATAGCCGCCGCCGGCGATGACGACGCGCTTCGGTAATTCGGGCCAGTCGAACACCTCATCGGAGGTGCAGCAATGTTCCACGCCGCCGGCGCCGTAGAGATCGCGCGCCGCCCGGTTGCCGGTGGCGATCAGGATCTTGTCGGCGGTGACGGTCTTGCCGCTTGCCAGCCGGATGGTGTGGGCGTCGTCGAGCGCGGCGTGCTCGTGGAAAACGGTCGCTCCCGCCCCCTCGACGCCTTTGGTATAAAGCCCTTCCAGGCGCGCGATTTCGGTGTTCTTGTGGGCCTGCAGCGTGACCCAGTCGAAGCGCGGCGTGCCAAACGTCCAGCCGAAGCTGGGAGCCAGCTCGAAATCCTCGGTGAACCGGCTGGCATAGACATAGAGCTTCTTCGGCACGCAGCCGCGGATCACACAGGTGCCGCCCATGCGCGAGCCTTCCGCCAGCCCGACCTTGAAGCCCAATCCGGCGGTAATCCGTGCCGCGCGCACGCCGCCCGAACCGCCACCGATGACAAACAGGTCGAAATCGTGTTTGGACATGTTGAAATCCTGGCTTGCCTCCCTTCGCATAAAGGAGGTTTGATGGACCATCAACGCCGGAGGGGGCTTTGAGGCACATACTGGCCATTCTGGGGCTTGCCATCGTGCTCGCCGGCTGCGCGATCGACGATTCCGGGCCGGTACGTTCGGTGTGGCGGCCTGCGGACGGCAGTCCTACCTTCAACAACGTGGTTTACGTCACGGATCGCGAGCCCGATCCCGCGTTCGGCGGCGGATTCGCCACGCGCTGGGCGGGAAAACCCTCCTGCGGCTCGACCGATACCGCCGTTCCCGCCGCTCCGCCCCCCGGCGAAGGCCCGCAATGGGGCTATGTCGCCAAGACCAATCCGGTCCAATGCGAGAAAGACGACAAGCGACTCGGCGGCGCCATCGCCCTGATTGCGGCCCAGGCCAAGGCGCGGGGCTGCCATACCGTGCTGCTGTTCGTGCACGGCTTCCATAACGGCTTCGATGGCGGCGTGGTGCGCGCGGCCCAACTGGCGCAGGACACCCAGACCGTCTGCGCCCTGGCGGCGTTTTCCTGGAGCGCCGAAATCGACACCGACCGCTATGTCGCCGATCTCGAACACAGCGATTATGCCCAGCCGCTGCTCGCTGAATTCCTGCGCGAACTGAGCGAAAGCGGATTGCGGGTGACGGTGGTTGCCCACAGCCTTGGCGCCCGGCTGACGCTGATGACGCTGTCCGGTCTCGGCCAGGACCGCACCCCGCCGCGCGCCGGATTCATCGACGAACTGGTGCTGGCGGCGGCCGATGTCGGCATCGATCCCAAGAACAACGATTTCGCCAAGCTGATGGCCGGCGCCGCCCCGTTCGCCAAGCGCACCACGATCTATGTGTCGAGCTACGACGCGGCGCTGGAAATCTCGCGGCGGGTGCATGGCGGCGTGCCGCGGCTGGGCGCCGGCACCGACCTGTCATTCCAGGCCGATGACAAAACCCATGTGGTCGACATCATCGACGCCACCTTCGCCAAAGGCGACCGGCTCGATCATTCCTATTTCGGCCAATCGGTGGAAGCGATCGAAGATTTGCGGCTGACGCTGCTCGGCGTGCCGGTGGAGCAGCGGCTGCAGGCGATCGACGGCCACGCCGCGACGCTTGTCTGCGCTAAGAAGGCCTGCGCCCCCAATTACCAGCTCAAGAGCGACGGCACGCCGCGGTTCATCACCCGGCTGATCTACAATTTGCTGCCGATCGTGCCGATCTTGAATTGAGGGGAATGCCCCCCTCCGGATCGCTTCGCGATCCACCTCCCCCGCTATACGTACGCCGTGCGGCGCGAAGGGCCGACACCGCGGGGGAGGAAAGAACTACTTGCGTTCGATGACTTCGAGGCCTTCGGGACGGGCGACGATCAGGGTTGAGGCGATGTCGACGTAGAGACCGTGCTCGACCACGCCCGGAACGCACGACAAGGCGGTCGCCAGCTTGGCGGTTTCGGTCATCGCCGGACCGAAGGCGATGTCGTAGATGACGTTGTTGCTGTCGGTCTTGTAGACGGCATCGGCCTTTTTGCGCAGCACCACCGGTACGTCGCCGTAGCCCTGGGCCTTCACCACCGCGGCGAGCCGCTTGGCGGTTTCGGCGTGGCCGAATTCCAGGACTTCCACCGGCAGCGGAAAAGCGCCCATCTTCTCCACCAGCTTGGAGCCGTGGATCATGACGACGAACTTCTTCGCCGAGACCGCGACGATCTTCTCGCGCAGCAGCGCCCCGCCGCCGCCCTTGATGAGGTCGAGGGCGTAATCGGCTTCGTCGGCACCATCGATGGCGAGATCGAGCGGCGCCAGATCGTTCAGATTGCCGAGCACAATGCCTAGCGAACGGGCCAGCTGCGCCGTCTTTTCCGACGTCGGCACGCCGACGATATCGAGCCCGCCGCGCACCCGCGCCCCGAGCAGATTGATGAAGGCCTCGGAGGTCGAGCCGGACCCCAGCCCCACCTTCATGCCGCTGGTGACGAATTCGACCGCGCGGGCGGCCGCCTGATGTTTCAGATGATCGATATCGCTGGTGTTCATAACGGCGGAATGAAACCGATCCGAAGCCGTTCGTCCAGAGCGATGATTCCGCCACCCTGCGGCAGTCCGCGCAGTTCAATTGTGTCGTTTTTGAATTATTCTAAACTACCGAATTGACCTGTCAGAATGCTCCGAACGGGGGCATGTTGGCAGCGCCGCAGCACAGAAGGATTAAACGACTATGGCAAAGAAAGACGGTCCGGCTATCGACATCGGGATCGAGGAAAAGCAGCGCAAGGCGATCGCGGAGGGTCTGGCGGCCCTGCTCGCCGATTCCTACACGCTCTACCTCAAGACCCATAACTACCACTGGAACGTCACCGGGCCGATGTTCAACACCCTGCATCTGATGTTCGAGACGCAGTACAACGAGCTGGCGCTGGCCGTCGACCTGATCGCCGAACGCATTCGGGCCCTCGG
>NZ_JBWZET010000254.1:0-5241 GCF_056722145.1 Rhizomicrobium sp.
CGGCTCGAGCGCGGCGGCAAGGAAGTGGTCTATTCGACACTGGCGCTGCCGACCAACAAGCGCGAAATCCGCGATATCGGCGACATGATCCAGGCCGGTTACACGATCGAGGCCAACGACATCGCCGCCGTGCACCTGGTCGACAAGCGCCCGCACGTCGTCGGTCCGTTCATCAACATCTACAACGAGGACACGCTGGCGCTGCACCTGAAGCTCGGCGCCACCAGCATCTGTCTGCCGCCCGAACTGCCGTTCGAGTCGATCCGGACGATGGCGGCGGGCAACCACGCGGTGGAAGTGTTCGCGTTCGGCCGTCCGCCGCTGGCGTTGTCAGCCCGCTGCTATGCCGCCCGTCAGGCCAATATGGCCAAGGATGCGTGTCAGTTCGTCTGCGAAGCGCACAGCGACGGCATGGACGTGTGCACCATGGACGGCGTGCCGTTCCTTGCCGTCAATGGCATCCAGACCCAAGGCTATGTCGTGACCGCTGCGGTGCGCCATGTCGCGGCGCTGAAAGAGGCCGGTGTGGTGTCGCTGCGCCTGTCGCCGCAGACCTGCGACATGGTCCGGGTGGCGAGCGTGTTCCGCGATCTTGCCGACGGCAATACCACGCCGCAGGAAGCGGGCGAGGCGCTCAGCGTGCTGCATTTGCCGGGACCGCTGTCCGACGGCTTCCTGCGCGGCCTGCCGGGCTGCACTGCGGAAGTGGATTAATTCCCCGTCGCCGTTTTCACCGCGAAAGGCACCGTGAGGTGAGTGCCGTCGGCGAAGGTGAGGGTGACCGGCACATTCGTACCCGGCTTCAAGCCCTTGGGCTCCATGCACATCAGGTGATAGGCGCCAGGCTTGAACGCGAACGTGCCGCCGGCCGGCACGTCGACGCTGTCGACCGCCATCATGTGCGCCATGCCGTTCATCGTGTGGGTCATGTGCAGCATCAACGAGCCGCAGGCGGGCGACTGGGCGCCGGTGAGCGTGATCGGCTTGGTGCCGGAATTGGCGAGCGTGAAATAGCCGCCCGCCGGCAGGTTGCCCGGCAAGGCGCGTATCCAGGCGCCCGAGACACTCGGTGCAGCCACGGCAGGAAGCGCAAACGCAGCGGTGAGCAGCAGCGCAGCGACGAAGCGGTATGTCATGAGGGAGCCCCGCGTTGGATCGGCGGCCAGCTTTTGCTGTCCGGCGCTACGGGTCAAGAGCGAAGAAAAAGGGCGCGCCTGCCGGTTCCGTTAGGAGACCGGTCAGGCGCGATCGGCTGGATCCCCGTCTGGCGGGGGTGCACAACGGACTGGGATCCGGGGCCAAAAAAGTTCGTCTTTCAGACGTCGGAGAAACTCAAACACATTCTCTTGGGGGGACGCATGGCCGGGAGTTGGGGCTTGCCCGGCCATCAAGGGGATGATTGTGCTCAAGGCTTTGCCGATCACATAGGGTCTCCTGGCTTGGAGTTTTCTTCGAACTTACTCGCAAGCTTGAGGAGGCCTTCACTCCCGGACCCGGCCGTGGCAGCGGCTTGGCGGAGTTCTTCGGCAACGGCGGCGAGACGCTGGCGGATGACGCTCGATTTCTCGCTGGCACGCGCGATCAGGGCGTGGCCGGCGGCTCGTTCCTCATCATGGTGCCTTGTGAAATCCTCGGCCAGCATTTCGAATCCGTCCCAAGGTGATTGGTGCGTGCAGAATGATACTTTTTTGAATGCTTGTAAGTTGGGGGTTTCCCTGATGTCGCACCGCGGTAAGGATTCGCTAACCGTGATTTACGCGATGACGAAAGACGAATCGCAAGCGTCTCTGCGACACGCGACAGCGCCACGAGTCGTACCGCGATAGTTGCGTGAAAGGGTCAGGCGTTGGCTTGGCGCGCGCGCTCGATCCACAACACCAGCTGGTCTTCCGGCACCGGCTTGTGCAGCAGCTTGACGCCGATGCGCGCGGCGCGCGGTTCGAGGGTGGGATCGCTGCGGCCGGTCATCATCAGGGCCGGCGTCTGGTCGCCGCGGGCGCGCAGGAATTCGAGCAGGTCGAGGCCGTTCATCCCGGGCATATGCTGATCGACCACCAGGCAGTCGGGCTTCAATCCCGCTTCTTTCAGGAATAGCTCCGCCGACGCATGATCGCGCACTTCGTAGCCATAGGATTCGAGCAGCGCGCGGGTGGAATCCCGTACCGCATCGTCGTCGTCGATGATGTCAACCATTGTCGTCAAGCCAGGCCCTGATAGCCACATGAAGTCATGGGTTATTTAGCCGGAATGGCGCTGACATGAAATACGGAGTTGTGCCTAAAGCCTTTCCCTAGGAAGGGATTGATAAGGCCTTGCGGACCAGATCGGCGAGATTGCCGGCGTCCATCTTTTCCATCACCCGGGCGCGATGGATTTCAACGGTACGGGGAGAAATGGACAGTTCGTGGGCAATGACCTTGTTGGCCTTGCCGGCAACGATCAATTCGAGCACCTGACGCTCACGCTCGGTCAACAAGGCGAGGCGCGCGGCGGCGCTGCGGGCCTCCTTGACCTGGTCGCCGGTCGTCGAGGCCCGGTCGAGCGCGCGACGCACGCTGTCGAGCAGCACCGGCTCGTCGAACGGCTTTTCGAGGAAGTCCACGGCGCCGGCCTTCATGGCACCGACCGCGATCGGAATATCGGCATGGCCGGTCATCACGATCACCTGCAGCGGCGAGCGGCGGGCGACCAGCTCCTTCTGCAGGGCGATGCCGTCCATTTCAGGCATCTGCACATCGACGATCAAACAGCCGACCGACTCGGGGGCTTCGCTGGCGAGCAGGGCCGTCGCCGACTCATAGGCCTTTGTGGCGTAGCCGGACGCGGAGAGTAATAGTGAGAGGGAATCGCGGATGTCGGGATCATCGTCGACAATAAATACGGGTTCGGCCATCGGATCAGTCCATCACGCGTTTCGCAGCCGGCAGAACGAACTGGAACACGGTCCCGCCGCCCGGGTTGGGGGCCATTGTGAGCCGGCCGCCATGAGCTTCGATGATTGAGCGGCTGATTGCTAGTCCTATTCCCATTCCACCCGACTTGGTAGTCACAAACGGACGGAAAAGGCGTTCGG
Source organism: Rhizomicrobium sp. (assembly GCF_056722145.1). Lineage (NCBI taxonomy): Bacteria > Pseudomonadati > Pseudomonadota > Alphaproteobacteria > Micropepsales > Micropepsaceae > Rhizomicrobium > Rhizomicrobium sp. The sequence continues at coordinate 3,074 of NZ_JBWZET010000254.1, forward strand.
CGAGTTCGTCGGACACCCCGCAACCGGTGTCCGCAACGCTAACCTGCACGGCATCTGTGGTGACAGCCGTCGTGGTGACGGTCAACTCGCGCTGCTCCGATTGGGTCATTGCTTCGGTGGCGTTGCGCAGGAGGTTCACCAGGACCTGCTGAATCTGCACCTTGTCGATCAGTACGAGTTGCAAATCGTCGGCGAAATCGATGGTCGTGGTGATCTCGCTCTTGCGCGTACCGATCAAGCCGAGCGCCAGTGATTCCTCGGTTACGGCGTTGATGTCCTCGAGCGTCCGGGTTGATTCGCGCTTTTCGACGAAGTCGCGCAGGCGGCGGATGATCTGGCCGGCCCTGAGCGCCTGTTCGCCGGCCTTGGATACCGCCTCATAGGACTTCGCCTTGGCGGCGGGATCGGACATGGCGATCAGGCGCTTGGCGACGTTGGTGTAATTGAGCACGGCCGTCAGCGGCTGATTCAGTTCATGGGCGATCGCAGCGGAGACCTGACCCATCTCGCTGACCCGCGCGACGTGGCTGAGTTCGGCCGACAAAATTTCGAGTCGCGCTTCGGCGAACTTGCGTTCGCTGATATCGCGAACGGTCTTGGAGGCCCCGATCACCGTGCCGTTGGAATCGCGAATCGGCGACACCGTGACCGAGACGTCGACCAGGCTGCCATCCTTCCGTATGCGGAGGGTTTCGTAATGCTCGGTCGCTTCGCCCAGGCGGACGCGCGCCATGATCTCGATTTCCTCCTCGACCCGATCTTCCGGGAACAGGCGGGTGATCGAAGTCCCGATCATTTCGGCGGCGCTGTAGCCGAACAGATTCTCGGCGGCGCGATTCCAGCTCGTGATTTTGCCGTCGAGTGTCTTCGACACGATGGCGTCGTTGGATGAATCGACGATTGCCGCCAGGAAGGCGCGCTGCTCGGCGTGCATCGCCCGTTCGATCTGCAGATCGGTCAGATCCTGGACCACGACCACGAACATGCGCCGGCCGTCGTGGATGCCTTCGCCGACCGACATGAAGATGGGAAACTCTGAACCGTCGCGGCGCCGCCCTTTGAGTTCGCGACCTGTACCGGCGCCTTTGGCTTCGCCGGTCTGCTGGAAGCGCCGCAGTCGCTCCTCGTATTCTTCGCGGAATGGGGAGGCGAGCAGCATCGCGATGCCGCGGCCGAGGACCTCCTCGGGCCGGTACTGAAACATCGCCTCGCACGCCGCATTGAAGACGCTGATCAACCCCTGCTCGTTGACCGCCATCACGCCGTTGATCGCGGCCGCAACCACGGTCTCGAACAGCGAGTCGTCCCACAGGGGGGAAGGCGTGCGTTGCAGGGGTAGCGGCATCCGGGTTGCTATTTGAATTCATTATATTTCTAGCAAAGCGCGGGCCTCTCGCCAACACGCAAGCCGCGTGAAGAGCAAATTCCCTTAAATGGTGCCGGGAAATTGCGGCCTTGGCGCTATCAACACCAAGGGGTTGAAAAGTGAGTTCGTCTCACTATCAACATTGTGGCGGAAGGGGGGCGGCATGTTGTCCCCCTAAGGTAATTCCCACTGCACTTTTTCTTAGAACAATGAGAGTCTTCAGCTGTAGTTTGATGAACGGGGCGCGAGTCACGTCACGCGGTGTCGCTGTGACGGCTGCGCCGACCGCCATCGCATTCACGTTAACCGCCTTTGCCGGTGCAAGTGGCGGTGCCAAGCTGAACCAGGACTTGCGTTGCGGAAGAACGGGAAATGAAACGACCGATTTTATGGAAGGATATCGCCGCGGTATTGGCGGTCAAATTCGTCCTTCTGGCCTGCCTGTATGTCGCGTTTTTCAGTCCTTCGCACCGGACCGTTGCCGACGCGGCCGCCGTATCCGAGCGCCTTCTCGGCTCAGACCATCGTTAGGATAACACCCATGGATATCGTCGAACTATCACGGCTGCAATTCGCCGCAACCGCGCTGTACCACTTCCTTTTCGTGCCGCTGACGCTGGGTCTGTCGATCCTGCTCGGCATCATGGAAACGGTCTATGTCATGACCGGCCGGGCAATCTGGCGCGACATGACCAAGTTCTGGGGCACGCTGTTCGGCATCAACTTCGTCATGGGCGTTGCCACCGGCATCACCATGGAATTCCAGTTCGGCACCAACTGGGCCTACTACTCGCATTACGTC
>NZ_JBWZET010000255.1:0-3228 GCF_056722145.1 Rhizomicrobium sp.
CCCTTGGAGCGGGAACGCGTTAAGGCTCGCAAGTGGCGCGTTCCGGGTTGGCTTGCGCCAAACTCCATCCGAATGGGGGCGTTGCTCGCGCGGCACGCGGTTCCACTGGAATGCGCCATAGCCGCCAACGCCGACCTGAAACACCGGGGCCGCCTTCGCGATGACGGGCCGGATGGGCGGGGTATATAACCTATATGGTTTATATTGTCAAGGGGAGAGTGTTGGCGGGCAGTCCGCTGCATAGCGGAAACCTGCGAAAGCAGTCGTTCCGGACGCGACAACGTTGCAGTCGTTCAAGCAGGTACATATGGTTAAGCTATGCGTGCATTTGCCAGAGCCGTCTTAATCGGAACGCTTGCGGGCGCATGGTTGCCATTGATCATTACCGTGCTGATCGCGGTCTGTACGTTGCCCAAAGGCTTGAACGGCGACGGACGACTATGGGAGTCATTTTGGCTCGCAATTGCGCCAATCACAGTCACACTGCCAATAGTTTTTGGATCGTGCTTGTTGTTGGGGCTGCCGACTGCTTGGTTGCTCAAGCGGTTGAACCGTGAAACAAAAGCGAATTACATTTTTACTGGAGCCGTCGGCGGTTTCATCGTCCCAATTGCTATTCTACTGTGGATGAAGGCAGGTGATGGGTGGTGGCTTGCAATGCTGGGCTCGTTCAGCGGCGGCGTGACTGCTGCAAGCTGGTCAAATTCAATGCAAATTGAATGATGTCCGCCCTCCCCAACATTCCCGACATCGCCGATCCAGTTGGCGGCGCCTGAAATTTGCCGCAGACCCATCACCCCTCTCCAACTTCGGCTAGGCGGCGGGGCCGCCAAGCCTTCGTATCCTCCCCCCAATCGAGGGGGGAGGATTGGGGTTTTCAGGCTTTGGTTTCGATCAGCGTTGCCACTACGCCGGGATCGGCCAGCGTGCTTATATCGCCCAGGTTGCTCGTATCCCCTTCGGCGATCTTGCGGAGGATTCTGCGCATGATCTTGCCGCTTCTCGTCTTGGGCAGGCCGGGGGCGAAGTGGATGACATCCGGGGTGGCGATCGGGCCGATTTCGTGGCGAACCCATTGGATCAAGGCCTTGCGGACCTCTTCCGAGTCGGGTTCGCCGGCGTTGAGGGTGACGTAGGCGTAGATGCCCTGGCCCTTGATGTCGTGGGGGAAGCCGACGACGGCGGCTTCGGCGACCTTGGCGTGGGCGACGAGGGCGCTTTCGACTTCGGCGGTGCCCATGCGGTGGCCGGAGACGTTGATGACGTCGTCCACCCGGCCGGTGATCCAGTAGTAGCCATCCGCGTCGCGGCGGCAGCCGTCGCCGGTGAAGTACTTGCCGCGATAGGTGGTGAAATAGGTCTGGAAGAAGCGTTCGTGATCGCCCCAGACGGTGCGCATCTGGCCGGGCCAGCTTTGGGTGATGCACAGGTTGCCTTCGGCGGGGCCTTCGAGCACCCGGCCTTCGCCATCGACGAGTTGCGGGACGACGCCGAACATCGGCTTGGTGGCACTGCCGGGCTTGAGATCGGTGGCGCCGGGCAAGGGCGTGATCATCGCGCCGCCGGTTTCGGTTTGCCACCAGGTATCGACGATCGGGCAGCGGCCATCGCCGACGACGCGCCAGTACCATTCCCAGGCTTCGGGGTTGATCGGTTCGCCGACCGAGCCGAGCAGGCGCAAGCTGGAGCGGGAGGTTTTCTTCACCCATTCGTCGCCTTCGCGCATCAGGGCGCGCAGCGCGGTGGGGGCGCCGTAGAACACGTTGACCTGGTGGCGATCGACGATCTGCCAGAAGCGGCTGTGATCGGGGTAGTTGGGGACGCCTTCGAACATGACGACGGTGGCGCCGTTGGCGAGCGGGCCGTAGACGACATAGGAGTGGCCGGTGACCCAGCCGATGTCGGCGGCGCACCAGTAGATGTCGCCGGGGCGGTAGTCGAACACATAGTGGTGGGTCATCGCCGCCCAGGTGAGGTAGCCGCCGGTGGTGTGGAGGACGCCCTTGGGCTTGCCGGTGGAGCCACTGGTGTAGAGGATGAACAGCGGGTCTTCGGCGTTCATTTCGGCGGGGGGGCAAGTGGGCGCGACGGCATCGCGCAGTTCGTGCCACCAGTGGTCGCGGGTTTCGTGGAAGGCGATCTGGCTGCCGACATGGCGGACGACGAGGACGGCAGTGACGGCGGGGCACTGTGCGACCGCTTCATCGACATTGGCCTTCAAGGGCACCTGCTTGCCGCCGCGCATGCCGGCGTCGGCGGTGATGACGACGCGGCTGTCGCAATCCTGGACGCGACCGGCGAGCGCGTCGGGAGAGAAGCCGCCGAACACCACCGAATGGATCGCGCCAATGCGCGCGCAGGCGAGCATGGCGATCGCCGCTTCGGGGATCATCGGCAGGTAGATGGTGACGCGATCGCCGCGCTGGACGCCGAGGCGGAGCAGGGCGTTGGCCATGCGGCAGACTTCGCCGTGAAGCTCGCGGTAGGTGAGCTTGCGCTGCTGGGCGGGATCGTCGCCTTCCCAGATGATGGCGACGGTGTCGCCGTTCGTGGCGAGGTGGCGGTCGAGGCAGTTGGCGGAGGCGTTGAGGGTGCCGTCGGCGAACCAGCGGATGCCGAAATCGGCCTGGTGGTACGAGCACTGCGAGAGCTCGGTCCAGGGCTTGATCCAGCTCAGCCGGGCGGTCTGTTCGCGCCAGAATTGTTCCGGTTCTTCGAGCGAGGCCCGGTACATCGCCTCGTATTTCGCGCTGTCCACATAGGCGCGGGCGGCCCATTCCGGGGAGACGGGGTGGAGGCTGGCGGACATGGGGTTCCTCTCGTTCTTTCAGCCCGGTTTTGCGCGTCGCGGGCGCGGCGTCAATAATGCCATGATTGCCGCCAGCCGTAGGTGGCCTCGATCGGGTTGCCGGCGGCGTCGGTGGAAGGGCGGAAGCGGAAGCGGTCTTCGGCGAGGCGGCAGGTGATCGCGTCGGAGCGCGGGTCGCCCGAGGGATCGCGCACCCGGCAATTGTGAACGCGGCCGTCGATGCCGATGGTGAAGACGATGACCACCGACGTGCCGATGCGCTGGTCGCGAGTTTCGATCGGGTAATCGCGGGCGGAATCGATCCTGCCGGCGATCTGGACGAAGCGCTGGCCGCCGCCGCCGGTGCCCTGCCCTGCCCCGCCTGCGCCGGTGCCCGTGCCGCTGTCGCGCGCGCCGGAGCTGGCGGCGGAGCTGGCGGC
>NZ_JBWZET010000256.1:0-20062 GCF_056722145.1 Rhizomicrobium sp.
GAAGTACTCCATCGATACGATGGTGCAGCGCGGGCATTCCTACGTGATCGTCGACGAAGTCGACTCGATCCTGATCGACGAAGCGCGCACCCCGCTGATCATCTCCGGTCCGACCGAAGACCTCACCGAGCAGTACCGCAAGGTCGATGCGCTGATCCCGTCGCTGATCCCGCCCAAGCGTCAGGGCAAGGACGTGCCGCCGGAGGAAAAGGGCGACTACGAACTCGACGAAAAGCAGCGCCAGGTGACCCTGACCGATCAGGGCAACGAGCACATGGTCGAGCTCCTCAAGGAAGCGGGCCTGCTCTCCCACGGCGACCTCTACGACATCGAGAACATCTCGATGGTGCACTACGTCAACCAGTCCCTGAAGGCGCACAAGCTGTTCCAGCGGGACAAGGACTACATCGTCAAGAACGACGAGGTCATCATCATCGACGAGTTCACCGGCCGCATGATGCAGGGCCGGCGCTTCTCGGAAGGCCTCCATCAGGCCCTCGAAGCCAAGGAAGGCGTCGCGGTTCAACCGGAAAACGTCACCCTCGCCTCGATCACCTTCCAGAACTACTTCCGCCTCTACGACAAGCTGGCGGGCATGACCGGCACGGCAATGACCGAAGCCGCCGAATTCATGGACATCTACAGCCTCGAGGTGATGGAGATCCCCACCAACCTCCCGGTCAAGCGCGAAGACTTCGACGACGAGGTCTATCGGTCGTTCGACGAGAAGAACGAAGCCGTCATCAAACTGATCATCGAGTGTCAGAAGCGCGGCCAGCCAGTGCTGGTCGGCACCACCTCGATCGAGAAGTCGGAACACCTCTCTGACCTGCTCAAGACCCGCAAGGTCACGCACAACGTCCTGAACGCGCGCTACCACGAGCAGGAAGCGTCCATCGTGGCGCAGGCCGGCGCTCCGGGCCAGGTGACCATCGCCACCAACATGGCCGGCCGCGGCACCGACATCCAGCTCGGCGGCAACGCCGACATGCGCATCAAGACCGAGCTCGGCGGCATCGTCGATCCCGAAGAGCTGGCGCAGAAGGCGACCAAGATCCGCGCCGAAGTCGCGGCCGACAAGGAGCGCGTCATCGCGGCCGGCGGCCTCTACATCATCGGCACCGAGCGCCACGAAAGCCGGCGCATCGACAACCAGCTGCGCGGCCGTTCCGGCCGTCAGGGCGACCCGGGCGCGTCGAAGTTCTTCCTGTCGCTGCAGGACGACCTGATGCGCATCTTCGGCTCCGAGCGCATGGATTCGGTGCTGACCCGCCTCGGCCTGCAGGAAGGCGAAGCCATCACCCATCCGTGGGTGAACAAGGCGCTGGAGAAAGCCCAGCAGAAAGTGGAAGCCCGCAACTTCGAAATCCGCAAGCAGATCCTGAAATTCGACAACGTACTGAACGACCAGCGCAAGGTGATCTTCGAACAGCGCAAGGTCATCATGCAATCCGACGACGTGTCGGATGAGATCAAAGAGTATCGCGCCACCGTCGTCGAGGAATTGGTTGAGAAGCACATCCCGCCCAAGGCTTATGCCGAACAATGGGATGCGGTCGGCCTGCAACAGGAAATCCACGACATCTTCGGCCTCGACCTTCCGATCGTCGACTGGACCAAGGAAGAAGGCATCGCCGACGAGGAAGTGCGCGAGCGCATCCTCAAGGATGTCGAGTTCAGGGCGGCCGAGCGGACGGCGAACTTCACCGTCGAACTGATGCGCTATGTCGAAAAGGCGATCCTGTTGCAGACGCTGGATCACCTGTGGCGCGAGCACATCGTCAACCTCGAGCATTTGCGCCAGTACGTCGGCCTGCGTGGTTACGGCCAGCGCGACCCGCTCAACGAGTACAAGAGCGAAGCGTTCGAGCTGTTCGAAACCCTTCTGTCGCGCCTGCGCATCGACGTCATCCGGCAGTTGATGCACGTCGTCATCAACACCGAGCAGCCGGCGCCGGAAATGCCGCGCGACGAGCCGCGCCCGATGATCGCGACCAAGGCCGAATTCCAGGGCGACGCCCCGGCCGATCCCGATCCCTATCGTGGCCAGCGCACGATCGTGAATCGCGAGCGTGACGTGCCGGTGGATCCCAACGATCCATCCACCTGGGGCAAGGTCCAGCGCAACGCCCCCTGCCCGTGCGGCTCGGGACGCAAGTTCAAGCACTGCCACGGCGCGCTGGTGTAAACCATCCGCAGTTAGAAAGGCGTCGGGAAACCGGCGCCTTTTTCATTTCATGGCAAAACCGCCTTGCCATTCCGCTTGAATACCGCGCCGCCCTTCATCACGAACGCCACGTTCTGCAACGCCGTCACATCGGCGAGCGGATCGGCATCCACGGCGATGATGTCGGCATAGCGGCCGGGGCGGATGCTGCCGACGTCGGCGCTGTCGCCTAGGAGGTCGGCGGCGTTGCCGGTCGCGGCGATGATCGCGTCCATTGGAGTCATGCCGGCCTTGACCATCAGCGCGAACTCACCGGCGTTCTTGCCGTGAGGAACCAGCGCCTCGTCGGTGCCGAATGCGATCTTGACGCCGGCGCGATAAGCATTGCCGAGCATCGCGATCATCCGAGGCGCGGTGTCGATCGCTTTCTGCGCCGACGACGGATTCAGCAATTCCGGATGCGTTTTGGCCATTTCGTAAACGGCATTGCCGATCAGCAGGGTTGGAACCAGGAAGGTGCCGTGCTGCTTCATCAGCTTGAAGCTTTCCGCATCGGCATAGGTGCCGTGCTCGATCGAGTCAACTCCGAGGCGGACGGCGGCGTTGATCGCACCTTCGCCATGGGCATGAGCCATCACCTTCATGCCGAGCGCATGGGCCGTGCGCACGATCTCGGCAATCTCGTCATCGGCCATCAGTTGCAGCTTGGGATCATCGCCGATCGACAAGACGCCGCCCGACGGCATGATCTTGACGACATCGGTGCCGGCGCGATGCATCTGGCGCACGATCCGGCGCGCGTCCTCGGGACTGTCGACGATGTTCGTTTTCCACGTCACACCCGACAGTTCGGTATCCAGGCCGTTCGCCGCATCGCCATGGCCGCCGGTGGGACTGAGCGGCGCGCCCGCAACCCACATGCGCGGACCGACAAGCACGCCTTCCGCCACGCCCTTCTTGAGCGCGAGCACCACATCGGTATCGGCACCGGCGTCACGCACACTGGTGAAACCGGCGAGCAGAGTCGCGCGCAGATACGCCGGAGCGCGAACCGCATCGTCGAACCGGGTCCGCGTGACGCTCTCCACAATCGGGTTGCCGCCGTCCATTTGCGTCGTGATGTGGACATGACAGTCGATCAGCCCCGGCAGGACCGTCGATTTCGATAAGTCGATAATGTCGGCGCCCGGCGGCGACGTGAAACCGTCCGACACCGACACGATACGATCGTCATGCACGAGAATCGTCACGCCGATGCGCGGGGTTTTCGTAATGCCGTCGATCAGCCGGCCGGCGTGAATGGCGACATCGCGCGCAGTTGCGGGATTCACAGCAAGCATCAACGCCGCAACAACGGCGGCCAGACAACGCCAACGCATCGCATTTTCCCCTTTTGGTGCCGACGCCGTCATCCTAGAGCTCCCGTCTTTCCGAACAAGATGTTGCTTTTGCGAAAGGTTCCGCCGCGGAGCTGCTTTTGCGTGCAGCCGACGCAAATACAAGCGGGCGTTTACCCACCATCCGCTTTGCACTAATCTATCCCTAGCGGCCAAGTGGTGTCGCGCGCCGTCATACGGCGGCAGGCCTGGGGCACAGAGGGAGAATCGATAATGCGTCTCACGACGTCGCTGCGCGTTGGCGCAGCCATTGCGCTGGCAACGGTGCTTGCGTCACCCACCTTTGCAGAGTCCGTTCAAGACAAGCAGGAAAATGCCAAATCACAGGTGCCGACGTGTTCGCACAAGATCGGCTCGGTGGCGATCTACGAACCGCAGAACCGCTGGTGGGAGCCGCTCGGATTGGAATCGCCGGAAGCGCTGATCAAGGTGCTGGTGATGCGGTCGGGGTGCTTCACGCTGGTCGATCGCGGCAAGGGTTTCGACGTGGCGCAGCGCGAACGTGATCTCGCCAGCGGCGGTCAGCTGCGGCAGGGTTCCAATGTCGGCAAGGGCCAGGTCAAGGCCGCCGACTATGTGCTGGTGCCCGACGTCGTCTCCAAGAACGCCAATTCCGGCGGCACCAATATCGGCGGCATCCTCGGCGGATTGATCGGCGGCGGCGTCGGCGCCATCGTCAGCGGCATTTCCATCCACTCCTCAACGGCTGATGTGGTGTTGACGATCACCGATGTGCGCTCGTCCGAACAGGTGGCGATGACCGAAGGCCACGGCTCCAAGAGCGATCTCGGCTTCGGCGTCGGCGCCGGCGGGATCTGGGGCGGCGGTGGCGGAGCGCTGGGCATCTCCAACTACCAGCACACCCAGATCGGCCAAGTCGTGACCCTGGCCTATATCGATGCCTATGCCAAGCTGGTGACCCAGCTCGGCGGCGCGCCCGACAGCGCCTCGGCGGCGAACGAAGTCCAGGCGATCAATGTCATCAAGCCCGGCAACATCTACAAGCAGCCCGAAGGCAAAGGCGGCGTCGTGCGCAAGGTCACGGTCGGCATGATGCTCTATCCCACCGGCAACAAGGACGGTGTGTGGTGGGAAGTGAAGGATGAAATGGGCAATCAGGGCTGGGTTTCGTCGCTGATCTGCGAGCAGGCGAAATAGCGCTGCTGCCATTGCGTATTCCATGGGGGCCTTCGCGGGCCCCCTTTTCATTTGCGCAGCAGCGCGCGCCAATCCGCCGCGATGTAGAGAACGCTTGCCAGCGCCGACAGATCGACGAGATAGAGATAGCGGTAATCGCAGGCGATCGAGATGACGAAGAAGGTGGCGGTGAACGCCAAGGCCGAAGCCAGCAGCGAGGCGATCACGAAGTCGATGGGGTTGCGGCGCCTGAGCACGATCACCAGCGCGCCCAGCGCGATCAGCGCATACCAGGCGTGGCCGAACACCGGCGTGCGATAGAGGAAGAACTCGCCATAGCGCTTGAGGGCGCGGTCGTGCGCATCCATCCGCGGCACGATGACGATCTCTTCGAGAACCTCCTCGCCCGGCTGGTTGCCGACATGGAACGGATGGCACAGCGCGACATCGGGCGCCTGGAACACCCAGCGGAACAGCTGCGCCCGGACCGCAAGGTAGAGACCGGGCCGTTCGGCGATCAGGGCGCGCCACTGCCGGGTGAAGACCGACGGCGGCACGGTTTCGATCTGGTCGACAACCTCGGGAAGTTCCATGGTGTCGTTGCGCAGCGGCGACCACAGCTTGATCGTCCTGGTGCGCACCAGATGCGCCAGTTTCGGGGCCTCGCGGTCGAAGATGGGAGTCTGCAGGCTGGGGTCGCGGCGCAGCATGCCGGTGATGTCGTAGAGCCGGAGGAGGTTGAACTGCTGATCGCGCGCCGGCGTGCCGTCCCAACGCAGCAGCAGCGCCGACTGGCCGGCAAACGCCAGCGCGCACACGGCGGCGAACAGCCCGGCCCCATGCACCACCCGGTGGCGCGGCACTGCGAGGGCGAGCCCGGCCGCCAGGAACGGGACGACGACGATGCCGTTCTGCCGCGTCAGCACCGCCAGCGCCAGGAACACGACGGCCCCCGCCAGCAAGCCGTACCGCCAGCGCGCCGCCGGCCAGTGCCGCACCGCCAAGCCGATCAGGACCGTGCCGACCAGGACCGCATCGGCGAACAGCGAGTCTTTCCATACCACCGCTTGCGACAGGACGAGTTGCGGCAGCAGCAGCATCACCGCGGCGACGCCCACCGCCGCCCACGACACTTTCTTCGGCAGCCACAGCAGTGCAGCGAGCGCGCCGAACGCCATCAGCATGTTGCCGGCGATGAACCAGCCGGCGACGTTTCCCGGCAAGCTGTCATAGACGCCGAGCAGCCACGACATCACCGGCGGATGCCAGCTGCCATAGCTGCGGGTGCGGCCCTCCACGAGCTGGACGAAGGAATCGAATTCCATCGAGCCGGGATAATTGGCCAGGAAGATCGCAAGTCCGCCGAGCACAACCACGCCGGTCGCAACGAGGCGCGGATTACGAAATGCGGACGCCTGCGGCACCAGAGCCCCCTCCGTCTCGCCGCTTCGCGACGATCCACCTCCCCCGGGAAAAACGGGGGAGCAAAGATCACTTCAAATCGCGGCCGATGGCGAGGTATTTGTCGCGGCGCTGGCGCCGCACCTCGTCCGGGGTCATGTGCGACAGCTCGCCGAGGGCGCGGGCGATCTGGTCGCCGACGGTCGACATCGCCTCGTCGGGGCTGCGATGGGCGCCACCGGTGGGTTCGGGGATGATGGCATCGATAACCCCGAGACTGGCGAGATCCTGCGCCGTCAGCTTGAGGGCTGCCGCTGCATCCTGGGCCTTTTCCGGCCGCCGCCACAGAATGGAGGCGCAGCCTTCCGGCGAAATCACCGAATAGACCGAGTTCTCCAGCATGAACACCTTGTTGGCGGTGGCGATCGCCACCGCGCCGCCCGACCCGCCCTCGCCGATCACGGTGGCGATCAGCGGCACGCGCACGTTGAGGCATGCTTCAATCGTGCGGGCGATGGCTTCGGCCTGGCCGCGATCCTCGGCGGCAACGCCGGAATAGGCGCCCGAGGTGTCGATCAGCGAAATCACCGGCAGGCCGAAACGGTCGGCCATGCGGAACACGCGCTGCACCTTGCGATAGCCCTCCGGCATCGCCATGCCGAAATTGTGCTTGAGGCGGGACTTGGTGTCGTTGCCCTTTTCCTGGCCGACCACCGCCACCGCCTGGCCGCGAAACCGCGCCAGCGCGGTGACGATCGCCGCATCCTCGCCGAAAGCGCGATCGCCGGCCAGCGGCGTGAATTCGTCGAACAGATGCTTCACGTAATCGGAGAAATGCGGCCGCCCGGGATGGCGCGCCACCTGCACCTTCTGCCACGGCGACAAGCGGGCATAGGTGTCCTTGACGAGCTGATCGGCCTTTTGCTGCAAGCGGGAGACGTCGACGTCGATCTGCATGGTGGGATCGGCGGACGCCAGCTGGCGCAATTCGACGATCTTGCCTTCAAGCTCGGCAATGGGGCGTTCGAAATCGAGATAGGCGTGCATTCGGTGACCTCAGGAAGCGGCGGAAAGTGGCGCTGTCGGAACGGCAAGTCAAATCCGTCGTGACGGTCCGGTTAAACAGCTAAGCACCTGATTCATTGTAGTATATTTTCGTTCCCTGACGATACTGTCCAGTCACGGGGCGGATCGGGGCCGGTTTCCAGGAGAATGTCACAGTCAAGGGGGTTCGTCCGTCGCCGCCCTTTAAATACGCCAAGAGGCGGGAGGACCCCGCCCCTTCCGAAGGCCTCGGCGCACGGCACGCCCGGTTTGGCGAGCGCAACGACGGCACAGAGAGCTTCTCCCTCGGCTACCCGGGCCTCGGCATCTGGCGAACCGGCCGCAGTCGTTTCTGACTGTCGCGCCCGGCGGTATTCCGCTTCGGGGCTCAACGGCACATAAGCCTGTCCGAGTACCCACGGAGTGCGCGGGCGCACCCCTTCACCGGTATGACTTCGCAAGCCGCGTCGAATTTGGTTTTGCAGGCCGCGATTTCTTCGCGCGCCTTCGCTGCAGGGCCTCCATAAACAACACGGTTGGGAAATGGGTTGTGGTGCTGACATTTTCAACCCGGTGCGACAATCGCACGTTTTCCCGCCTGCGATGCAGGTGCAGTTGTTCAGGGTGATGAACGGAATTGGTAAATGCGTGCCGCGGCGCGTCCGCGATGACACGGGGGGGCGGGCGACCGTTTCCAGACAAATGTCAAAGTCATGATGTCCTAAAAACACTCGCCTAACCCTAAGGTTGCGGTCGCCATCCTGTGGCACTGGAAGCCGTTGTATTTGGTTTATATTCTCTGGATTCATGGCGAACACACCTACATCTTCGGAGCAATATGGGGGCGCGTTCAAACCGGCTTGATTGGCTCGATGCCCTCAGAGGTTGGGCCATATTTTCCGTCGTAGTGGTCCATTGCGGACAAGTCGCCGACAGTTCTGGCGTGGTTGGGAAGCTGGCCGCAACAGGGCAGTACGGCGTCCAACTCTTCTTTGTGATTTCGGCGCTGACGATCAGCATCACGTACGAGTCTCACGCGTCGAAATACGGTTCGTGGTGGCAGGTAAAGGCTGGTTGGCTGATAAAGCGATTTTTTCGAATCGCACCGCTCTATTACGTCGCTTCCGTCATGTATCCGGTTAGAGACTACTTGATATACCTCGGATCACATCATTCCTATGGACGGGTACCCCAACTCCTCCCATGGCTGTCGAACATCCTGTTTGTCCATACATGGGTCCCATCAGGAAATAACTCGGTTGTACCGGGAGGGTGGTCGATAGGCGTCGAGATGTTCTTTTATCTCCTCGTGCCGTTGATTTGGATGGTTTCGCGCAAACACCGCGCATGGGTCTTGAGCGCAGGCGTTTTCGCCGGATTGGCAACAACCTTTGTGGTGGCGAAGATTGCGACAGGAGCGTTTTTCGTCGAGGACGCCTCCTTCCTGTATTACTGGTTTCCCACGCAAGCCCCGGTATTTGCGCTTGGCCTGATTTTTTATATGTACGGCTGCCATCGGCTCGGAGAAGGGCTAAGTGGGCTGGTGCGGACTGGCTTTGTGGCAATTGCACTGATGTTTGTGTCGGCGGGGGTTTACTGCGGAACTTGGGCGCATACGGCGCCGGCGTTAGCCCCGACGATAATCTGTATCGGCTTCCTTCTCATCATCGCGTCACTGGGCGGTTGGACCAGAGCGTTGCTGGTAAGGCGCCCCATGATATTTCTGGGGCAGATATCATACAGCGTTTACATTTTTCACTTTGCGATGTTGAGCGTCTCTAAGTATCTGCTTCATCTGCTGCTGAGTGAACACCACACCATACCGATTATTCCGACGATAGCCCTCACTCTCGCGGGCGCTTGCTGCATCGGTGTCATCAGCAAACGTTTCGTCGAAGACCCTGCGATCCGAGTTGGAGCAAAGCTGTGCGACGCGGTCATTGCCCGCGCCCTCTTCGTGCCAAAGGACGCAAAATCCATTTAACGGCCAGCGCACAGAGCCAGACCCTATTTCATCGCAAATCAGATGTGGAAGCGGGTCCCGGATCGCGCCGATGTGCGCGCGGATGATGTTTTGCGTCGCGTCCTGGAGGACAGGCGGGGAGCGCGAGCCCCCTACGGCGTTGCGCGCCACTTCCCCCACGGTTTGCGTGCGAGCGGAAATATCTATGCGCCCGCGGGGGCAGAAAGGTCGGGGGCGTGTCAGCTATGAAAGATACGGCGCGAACACCATTGCTCCGATCACCGCAGCGCTGAGGGCGCAGATCAGGACGGCGCCGGCGGCGATGTCCTTGGAGGCTTTCACCGAGGCGTGGAAATCGGGCGAGACCACGTCGCAGAGATGCTCGAACGCGGTGTTGAGGGCTTCGGCGATCCACACCGGCGCGATCGCCACCACTAGCCAGCGCCAGTCGGCCGCGCTGATGCGAAGCGCCATACCGGCAGCGATGACGGCCCCCGTTGCCGCGGCGTGAATCCAGGCGTTGTGCTGCGTCCGCAGCATCAGCGCGAGCCCGGCGAAGGCATGGCCGAAACTTTTCACGCGCGCGGCGAACGAAAAATTCGAACCGGCCATGACGGCGCCCTCGTGCTTTGCAATGCAAAGGATAGAGCGCGCGAAGCGGAATGAACAGGCGCTCTTTCTTCCCTTGCGGGGCGTTTCAGATTTCGACGATTTCCTGGGCTCCGACGCCCATGGCACCGAGGGACTCTTCGAGCACCGCGTCGCGGAACTGGCCCGGCGCGGCATCGGCGGCGAAAAAGTTCGGGCGCAACACCTCGCCGCTGCGCAGCTTCAGATTGGTCAGCTTGGCGCGATCGAAGCGGGCATGCACCAGCCGGGCGCCGTGGAACGAAGCGCCGC
The DNA here is from genome assembly GCF_056722145.1 of Rhizomicrobium sp. NCBI lineage: Bacteria > Pseudomonadati > Pseudomonadota > Alphaproteobacteria > Micropepsales > Micropepsaceae > Rhizomicrobium > Rhizomicrobium sp. The sequence continues at coordinate 10,010 of NZ_JBWZET010000256.1, forward strand.
TCAAATCCGCAGCGGAGAAATCGGCGCCGCGCAGATCGGCCCCATCGAGGCGCGCGCCCTGGAGCTGGCTCTTGGAAAAATCCAGCCCGATGGCGGTGACACCGCGCAAGTGCAGCCCGATCAGGCAGCGCCCGGCGAACTGGCCGGCCAGCGGGCGCAAATCCTCGCCGTCGAACACCGCGGCGGCACCTTCGCGGCCATCGGTCATCACCCATTGCTGATGCAGCGCCAGCCGCTCCGCCAGCGCCCCCGCCTTGGCCTTGGCTTCGGGCGCAACGTCGAACACGCAATCGGCAAAGGTCTCGGGCGGCAATTTCAGATCGGCGACCGCCACATCCATCAGCACGGCGCCGACGAAACTGGCGTTGGTGATCTCGGCGCCGCGGAAAATCGTGCCGAACAGCAAGGCGCCATCAAAAATCGCGCCGTCCAGCTTGGCTTTGCCGAACGAGGCGTTGCGCAGCGAGCAATAGCTGAAATCGACGACGCCGAGCCCGTTCTTGCGGTGATCGATCACCGAAATACCGCTCGCCTCCATGATCATCATCGTCGCCTTGCGCAGGTCGGCGTAATCGAGCACCGCATACGACAGATCGGCGCCGCGGAACGACGCGCCGCGAATATCGGCATACACCAGCTTGGCATTGCGCAGATTGCAGTTGGTCAGGTCGGTGCAGTACAGGCTGGCGCGCGTCAGGTTGGACCCATGCAGGTTGGCGCCGCTGAGATCGGCACCGGCAAAATCAATTTCGTCGAGCCGGCGGTTGGCCAGGATCGCGCCCGACAGGTCGGCGCCCTTGAAACTGGCGCGCGCGCCGCCCCGCCCGGTCACGAAACGCTCGTGGTTGGCAAGGATGCGTGTCAGTTCGGAGGGCGTGTAGGTCGCCCTGCCCGGTTTGCCTGCCATGAAAAGTCGTCCCCAGCCGGCGAATTCCGGTCTTTGCTCGCGTATAACAAGATTCGAATTAGGAAAAGTAAAAGATGGACAACCGCCGGTAAAGCGGCCCCCCGGCCGCGCGCGGTTCTATATACGATGTCCTGCCGCTATCCAATAAAACCACTTAAAAAAGCAATACTCGGTCGCCGATAGCTGCCCTAGCGACAATATAGATGCGGATCGCTTTTCCGCTGGCGCGCTGGCGCGGTGTTTCTCGCTTGAGGGTTGCTTGCCGTTAACCTTGTTAACCGCGAATTCACGAGACTCGGGGCTTGCGCCGGGCGAGCGGATGGGCCGCCGCAACTGTCGCTGCCAGCCGGTCGCGGGCGACATGGGTGTAGATCTGGGTGGTGGCGATGTCGGCGTGACCGAGCAGCATCTGCACGCTGCGCAAATCGGCGCCGCCCTCCACCAGATGGGTCGCAAAGGCGTGGCGCAGGACATGCGGCGACAGCTTTTCGGGATCGAGCCCGGACTCCACCGCCAACTCCTTCAGCATCTGATGCAAACGGCGGCGGGTCAGATGGCTGTCGACGCCGCGCGAGGGAAACAGATAGCGCTCGGCGGCTTTGCGCATTGAGCCGCGCGGCAGGAATTTGTCGCGCACTTGAAGCCAGGCAGCGATGGCTTCGCGGGCGGCGGGATTGAGCGGGGCCAGCCGTTCCTTGCCGCCTTTGCCCTTCACCAACAGCACGCCGTCGCGGTTCTTGACCGCGGCCAGCGGCAGCGTCGCCAGTTCGGAAACGCGCAGGCCCGAGGCGTACAGCATCTCGACGATGCAAGCGAGGCGGATGCCCTCTTCGCTGTTGGCGGCGCGCGCGGCGGCGGCGGCGATCAGCGCCTCCATGTCTTCGCGCGAGAGGATTTTCGGCAGCGGCCGGCCGCGCTTGGGGGCATCGACCGCCACGGTGGGATCGTCGCTGCGGATACCGTCCGTATACAGAAAACCGAAAAACTGGCGCAGGCTGGAGAGTTTTCGCGCCTGCGAGGTGCCGGCGGCGCCGGAGGCGGACAAGCCCTGGAGATACTGGCGAACCTCGTCGCGGCCGCACGACTTCACCGACGCGCCCCGCCGCGCCAGCCAGCCGCAGAAATCGGCAAGGTCGCGGCGATAGGCGGCGACGGTGTTGGCCGCAGCGCCACGCTCGGCACTCATCATGTCGAGGAAACTCTCGACCAGATGGGCACTCATTGCGCGGCGGCCTGCTGTCCGAGCGGCGATGCCGGTTCGTATTCCGCCAGGGCTTCCACTGCGAGGGCGTGCGCGGAGGTGGCTTCGCCGATGTCGGTCAGCGCTTTCACCAGGCCGAGCGTCAGCTCCGGCGGCATCGTCGCGAGGCCGGTGCGGCGGACGGTGTCGGTGATCCTGAGCACGGCTTCGCCGCGGCGGTCGGGCGCGCGCACGGAGGCGGCGAGATCGCGGTCATCGATGCGACCGGCGGGGATCACCCCAGCCGCATCGGGCGGCAGCGGCACATGCAGCGCATTGGCGACGCCGAGGATCAACAGCTTGAGCGCGCGGTCGGGATCGGCCGGTGCCGCCGGATCAGGATGGGCAAGCGCCAGCGTCCAGGCGGCCAGGTCGGGCTGCACCGCGTTGAGCCGGTCGGCGCGATTGGAGGCAACCGCCACCATCGCCTTCATCACCGGATCGCCGTCGGTCCAGGCTGCGGCCCCGTCGGGCTTGCCGGCAAGGAGCAGCGCGCGGGCGAAGGTGCGGGCATAGGTGTGCTGGCCGGAGGGCTTGATCGACAGGATCACGTCGGCCTGCAACGCGGCCGCGAGCCGGGCGAGCTTGTATTTGTCGCCCAGCGACAGCGCCAGCACGGCGAGGTCGGCTTTGGCTTCGGGGCGCGGCTCGATCGCGGCAGCACGGCGCAACAGCACCTGCCCCATGAAGAACGGCAGGTTCGGCGCCTCGCCTGCCGCGGCAGCGACCTTGCCGAGCGGCAGATTCTGGGCGTCGGCGATTTTGATCAGGGCCGACGCGCTGGCGGCACCGGTCGCAACCACGCGCTCGGCGGCCTCGAAACGGGCCCGCGGCGAATTGCGGATATCGCGCAGGACGAGCTCGTTTTCCGGCGTTCCCAGCTTGCGGGCGATCGGCTCGGTTATCGGCAGGCCCGCCTGCTGCAACAGGAAAATGTGCAGCGCACTGGGATTGGCGATGGCGCCGGGCGCGAGCGGCTTCTTGGTCAGAACGCTCTGCACCAGCGTATCGTAGGCGGGGTCGTTCATGCCTTGCGCTTTCATCACCTGCCTGGTGAGTTCGGCGGTGGCGCTATCGCCGGTGACAGCGGCGCAATAGGCGCGCAACTGCATCCAGAACAAGTCGGCACCGGTCTGGCGCGCAGCCGTCGCCGGTCCGCAGGCATCCGCGGCGCGATTGGCCAGCAGCACCGCCTCGGCCTGCAGCCGCGCGAAGGCATCGTCGTTCGGCACATTGGCCTGGGCGGCCAGCTCGCCGGCTTCGCTCACCAGCCCGGCGTCGAGCAGGCGCTCGATCCGCACGGTGATGAACGCCTTGGGCGCCTGTCCCGGCGGGGCCGGGGCGCGGGTCAGGACGGCGCGGCGTACTAGGCTGCGCAGCACCGGATCGCCGGAGACGAGCGGCGACTTCGCCAGCAGCGCCTCCATCTGGGCGCGGTCGGAACCACTCCACAAATGATCGCCGAATCCGCCGTTGGTCGCATCGAGCGTGCCGACCGGCGGGCCCTCGGCGGAACCGAGCGATTCCACCTGGACCGGTCCGCGATCGACTTTGGAGGGGACATAGGTCGGCGCCGACGGCGGCGGCTCGCTGGACTGGTCGACGGGCGCCAACGTCTGCGGCGTGCCGGTCGCGGGTTTCGGTGCCGCCTTGGGTGGATCGGGCGGATCGTCGGTCGCTTCCGGCGGATAATCGTCGGGCTGCAGCACCGGTGGTTTCGGGTCCACCCACTGGGCCATGGCCGGAACCACCAGGGCACCAAACGCCACGGCGCACAACAAGCGCTTAATTCGGGAACCTGTCATTGGGAACTACCTGCTCGACCTCGTGCTGGGCGGGACGGACGGAGCCGCCGTAAATCGTCGCTGCGACGGCCCCGAGCAGAATGAGAATTCCGACCAGAATCAATAACCAAGCCCCCCAGCCCAGCCCGTCCGATCTCCCCATGCTGCGCATACCGTCTCCTTACAGATTTCCGCTGCAATTCCGCGGGCTTGCCCAATTTAACCCGAGTCTCGGCAAATCCGACTTTCGAGCTAGCGAACGGAGCATAACCCGTGTAATCCGGAGTTTATGGGGCAACTGACGCGTACGATAGCACTTGTCGGAATGATGGGGGCCGGAAAAAGTTCAATCGGCCACCGTCTGGCCGCCCGCATGAATGTCGCCTTCTTCGACGCCGACTGCGAAATCGAAGCCGCCGCCGGCCGGCCAATCGCCGAAATCTTCGCCAGCTATGGCGAGCCCGCCTTCCGCGATTGTGAAAGAAAAGTCATTTCTCGCCTGCTGCAGGAGCACCCCGCCCACATCCTGGCGACCGGCGGCGGCGCCTTCATGGCGGCCGAAACCCGCGAGCGCCTGAAAGCCGACGCCGTCACGATCTGGCTGCGCGCCTCGCTCGACGTCCTGTTCGGCCGCGTCAAGCGCAAGGGCAACCGGCCGCTGCTCAAGACCGCCGATCCGCGCGGCACGCTGGAAAAGCTGCTCGCCGAACGCCAACCGACATATGCGCTGGCGGATATCATCGTCGACAGCGAGAATGCGCCGCACGAAGTCACCGTCGAACGGCTGTTGACCACGCTTACGCAAACCGGAATCTGGCTGCCATGAACGAACGCATCTCCATCGCACTCGGTGCGCGCAGCTACGACATCCACGTCGGACCGGGCTTGATCGAACAGGCCGGCACGCTGATCGCGCCCTTTGCCCGCGGGCCGCTGCCGGTGGTGACCGACGCCAATGTCGCGTTCCTGCATCTCGACCGTTTCCTCGGCGTGCTCGAACAGGCCGGGCTCGAACCCAAGCCGATCACGCTCGACGCCGGCGAAGGCACCAAGTGTTTTGCGGCGCTGGAACGGCTGATCGGCGAGCTGACCGCCACCGGCGTCGATCGCGGCGGCCTGATCGTGGCGCTGGGCGGCGGCGTCATCGGCGATATCACCGGCTTCGCGGCCGGTATCCTGAAACGCGGCGTCGCCTTCGCCCAAGTGCCCACCACGCTGCTCAGTCAGGTGGATTCCTCGGTCGGCGGCAAGACCGGGATCAATATTCCCGAAGGCAAGAATCTGGTCGGCGTCTTCCATCAGCCGAAGATCGTGCTCGCCGACACCAACGTGCTCGGCACCCTGCCCAAGCGCGAACTGATTTCCGGATATGCCGAAGTGATGAAGGCCGGCGCCCTCGGCGATGCCGATTATTTCGCCTGGCTGGAACAGAATGCGGTGCGGGCGCTGCATGGCGAGCACGACGCCATCGTCCATACCGTCGCCCACGCCTGCCGCATGAAGGCGGCGATCGTCGAACGCGACGAGCGCGAGCGCGGCGAACGGGCGCTGCTCAATCTCGGCCATACGTTCGGGCATGCGCTGGAAACCGCGACCGGATTCTCCGACCGGCTGCTCCACGGAGAAGGCGTCGCCATCGGTACCGCACTGGCGTTCCGGCTGTCGGTCAATCTGGGCCTGTGCCCGGCGGCGGATGCCGACCGCATTGTGGAACATCTGAAGGCCGTCGGCCTGCCGTCGGCGATTTCCGATATCCCCGGCATGCGGCCCTCGCCCGAGGTGCTGCTGGCGGCGATGGCGCACGACAAGAAAGTGAAGGACGGCAAGCTCAACTTCGTCCTCACCCGCCGCATCGGCGAAGCCTTCGTCACCAACGACGTGCCGGTGGAGAAGGTGCGCGCGGTGCTGGGGTAGACTTCTCTGCCCCCGCGGGCGCACGGCCCTCTTCACCCGCACATAGACCGTGGGGGAAGGGCCGCGCAGCGGCGAAGGGGGCCTATCGTTTGCGGGATCGCGAGCCCCCTTTGGCCTTCCAGGCCACTTCCCCCACGCTCTGCGTGCGAATGGAGAGATTGCCTCGCGCGCGGGGGCAGAAATACGCGCCAGCCCCTCGTGTACATGCCAGTCGCGGAGATTGGTTCGCGCGCGGGGGCAGAAAACGTTGCGATTTCCGCTATGATGGTGCGTCGCTAGAGGTTGGCCATGGATACGGTTTTGATCGCCACTGTCGTCGGCATTGCGGCGTTGTTGGGGTTTTCCGCTTTTTTTGCCGGATCGGAGACCGCACTGACTGCGGTGTCGCCGGGCAAGATGCATCAGCTTGAGTCCGACGGGTCCGCGCCGGCGGCGCGGGTCAACCGGCTGGTCGGCAATCGCGAGCGGCTGATCGGCGCCCTTCTCCTCGGCAACACGTTCGTCAACATCCTGTCGTCGTCGATCGCCACCTATGTGCTCGAACCGCGGCTCGGTCCCAATGCGGTGGTGATCGTCACCGCGATCATGACGGTGGTGATCCTGATCTTCGGCGAGGTGCTGCCGAAAACGCTGGCGATCGCGCGCACCGACCGCTTCGCGCTGGTCGTCGCCCGGCCGGTGCAGGTGGTGGTGTCGGTGCTCGGTCCCGTCGTCGGCACGGTGCAGCGTCTGGTGTGGCTGCTGCTGCAGCTGTTCGGCGTCTCCGGCACCAACAAGGGCATCGTCGCCGACGAAGTGCACGACGAAATCCGCGGCACCGTCAACCTGCGCCACATGCAAGGTTCGGTCGAACGCGAAAGCCGCGACATGATTTCGGGCGTGCTCGACCTGCGCGAACTGACGGTCGGCGACGTCGCCACCCATCGCAAGAAGATGGCGACCATCGACATCGGCCAGCCGCCGGAGGTGGTGGTGCGCGAACTGATGGCGACGCGCCATGCCCGCGTGCCGGTGTGGAAGGGCGAGCCCGACAACATCGTCGGCGTCCTGCGCACCCGCAATCTGGTGCGCGCCGTGCTCGGCAACTCCGAGGCGTTCAAGGATCTCGATTTCGCCGCGCTGATGTCGCCGCCGTGGTTCGTGCCCGAGACGATGAAGGTCGAGGAATTGCTGGAGGCCTTTCGCGAGCGGCGCACGCATTTCGCGCTGGTGGTCGACGAATACGGCGTCATCATGGGCCTCGTCACCCGCGAAGACGTGCTCGACGAGGTGTTCGGCGGCATTCCCGACGAAAGCATGCCGCGCGTCCAGCCCGGCATCCGGCCGCAGATCGACGGCTCGTATCTCGTCGACGGCACGACGCCGATCCGCGACCTCAATCGCGAATTCGACTGGCACCTGCCCGACGAGGAAGCCACCACCGTCGCCGGCCTGGTCATCCACGAAGCCCGCACCATCCCCGACGTCGGCCAGCGCTTCGCGTTCTACGATTTCAAGTTCGAAATCCTGCGCCGGCAACGCAACCAGATCACCGTGCTGCGCGTCACTCCGCCCGAAAGCGCGAAAAAGCCTGAACCGGCGGGGGGGAGATAAATTTACTGCCTCACGGGCGAAGAGATGTATCCGTTTGTATATAGACCGTGGGGGAAGTGGTTCGACGCACGGCGGCGAACCGTAGGGGGCTCGCGAATATCTGGAGCCCCCTTTGCCGCTGCGCGGCACTTCCCTCACACTCTACTTGCCGATGACGAGATCGCCTCGCGTGCGGGGGCAGTAAGACGGTGATGTTGGGATAAATCGCATTCACGAAGAGATCGCCTCGCGTGCGGGGGCAGTAAACTACGTTGTAATCTCCCCTGGCGCCTTGGCTTCGAGTTGCAGGGCGTGGATTTGGGTTTTCAATTCTTCGGCGAGGATGGCGTAGATGCGGCGTTGGCGTTCCACCCGCGAGACGCCGGAGAATGCCGGCGCGACGATCCTCACCGAGAAGTGTGTTTCGCCGCCGTGAGAATGACCGCTGTGGCCCTCATGCGCCGCGCTATCGTCGATCACGTCAAGCGCAATCGGCGCGAACGCCGCGGTTAATTTCGTCCGAATTGTGTCAGTCATGGTCATGCTGCTATCGGGCCTGCAACAAATCGTCCTGTCAAGTACTTCGTTTTCTTGTTTTTTTGCCGATGCTCCTCATAATCCTGCCATGACGAAAACGGGCTCCGCCGCGCACTTCAAGAAGGACATCCGGATCAAACCGGACGTGGCCCAGAAGCCGAAGGTGCGCGCCTGTTCGATCAAGGGCTGCGCCGGCGAAGGCGACTACAAGGTCCCCAAGAGCCGCGACCAGATTTCCACCTATCTGTGGGTTTGCCTCGCCCACGCCCGCGAGCACAACGAGAAGTGGGATTATTTCAAAGGCATGAGCGACGCCGATGTCGCCCGGTTCCAGGAGGAAGCGGTGGTTGGCCACCGGCCTACCTGGCCGCTCGGCAAGCGCGTCGCCGGCGTTCACGGCCAAGACCGCCCGCTTCACGGCGCCTATCATGTCGAAGACGGTTTTGCGGTATTCGGCGACGTTGAGGAAACGGCCGCGCCGCGCCGTCCCGAGCGGGTTTTGACACGCCTGCAGCGCCAGGCATTCGACATCCTGGGCCTGGAGCCCTCCGCAACCTTGAACGAAATCAAGGCGAGGTATAAGGAACTCGTGAAGCGTTTCCACCCCGACGCGAACGGCGGCGACAGGGGCACCGAAGAGCGTTTAAAGCAGGTAATCAAGGCCTACGGCGTGCTGCGCGCATCGGGCATTGTCAGCTGACGTTCGGCGTCCACCTCCTCCGTTACGGCGGGATCACCCGGACCTGTGAAAATGACGACTGAGACTGAAGGCCTCGACCCATCGCTGAAGCCCGACAAAACCTTCGACGTGAAGGAAACGTTCGGCATCGAAGCGAAGATCAAGGTGCCCGGCTTCTCCACGCCGAACCAGTATGTGCCCGATCTCGATCCGGCCTATCGCTTCGATCGCGACACCACCCTCGCCATTCTCGCCGGTTTCGCCCACAACCGCCGCGTCATGATCCAGGGCTATCACGGCACCGGCAAATCGACCCACATCGAGCAGGTCGCCGCGCGCCTCAACTGGCCGTGCGTGCGCATCAACCTCGACAGCCACATCAGCCGCATCGATCTGGTCGGCAAGGACGCCATCGTGTTGAAGGACGGCCAGCAGATCACCGAATTCCGCGAAGGCCTGCTGCCGTGGGCGCTGCAGCACCCGGTAGCGCTGGTGTTCGACGAATACGACGCCGGCCGCCCCGACGTGATGTTCGTGATCCAGCGCGTCTTGGAAGTGCAAGGCAAGCTGACGTTATTGGATCAGAACCGCGTCATCCGTCCGCATCCGGCATTCCGCCTGTTCTCTACGACCAACACCATCGGCCTCGGCGACACCACCGGCCTCTATCACGGCACCCAGCAGATCAACCAGGGCCAGATGGACCGCTGGAGCATCGTGGCGACGCTGAACTATCTCGCGCACGATACCGAAGTGAACATCGTCGTCGCCAAGGTGCCGACCTATGCCAGCGCCGACAAGCGCAAGAAGATCGACGCCATGGTCCGCGTCGCCGACCTGACGCGCAACGCCTTCATCAACGGCGACCTCTCCACCGTGATGAGTCCGCGCACCGTCATCACCTGGGCCGAGAACGCCGAAATCTTCGGCGACATCGGCTTCGCGTTCCGTCTCACCTTCCTTAACAAATGCGACGAGCTCGAGCGCTCCACGGTGGCCGAATTCTATCAGCGCGCCTTCGGCGAAGACCTGCCGGAAAGCGCCGCAAAGGTGCTGGTGGCGTGACGCAAATCGCGAATAGCACATGGCGAACAGCGAATGGGGACCTGCCCTGCTCGCCGAGCGCTCCTAGCTGTTCGCCGTTTCGGCCAAGTTTGCGCCGTAAATTCACCTTATTGCACACGGTTAATGTTGCCACGTCATCTGTTTTCACGGGGTGGAGACATGGCACGCAAAGCATTGGCGATCAGCGGCGCGGTATTGGGCGTTGCGGCGCTGGTTTCAATCATCACCAATCCGAGTCTGACCGATTTCAAAGCCCAGCGCGCAGCGGAAGACGGCATCACTGGCTTGACCTGCAACGCAGTCGAAACCGGCAATTACGTGGTTTATTCGCGCTACGAATATCGCTGCATGATGT
>NZ_JBWZET010000257.1:0-5293 GCF_056722145.1 Rhizomicrobium sp.
GGGCTCGATCCTGCAGGATCTCGGCTTCTGGATGCTGAATGACATCGTCTGGCGCAAATCGAATCCGATGCCGAACTTTCGCGGCCGGCGCTTCACCAATGCCCACGAGACCCTGATCTGGGCGACCAAGAACCCCGATCAGAAGTACACGTTCAATTACGAGGCCATGAAGGCGCTCAACGACGACCTGCAGATGCGCTCCGACTGGGATCTGCCGATCTGCTCGGGCAAGGAACGCCTCAAGAAGGACAACGGCGAAAAGGTCCATTCCACGCAGAAGCCGGAAAGCCTGCTTTATCGCGTCGTGATGTCGTCCACCAAGCCGGGCGACGTCATCCTCGACCCGTTCTTCGGTTCGGGCACCACCGGCGCCGTGGCCCGCAAGCTCGGCCGCCACTTCATCGGCATCGAGCGCGACAAGGAATATGCCTCCGCCGCGCGCCAGCGCATCGCCTCGATCGATCCGACGCCGGTCGAGTGCCTGGAGGTGACCAAGTCCAAACGTTCGGAGCCACGCATTCCGTTCGGCTGGGTGGTGGAACGGGGCCTGTTGCCGCCGGGAACCGTGCTGCACGGCACCCAGAAGCGCCACAAGGCCAAGGTCCGCGCCGACGGCACCCTCGTCTGCGCCGATGCCACCGGCTCGATTCACCAGATGGGCGCCCATGTGCAGGGCGCCCCGGCCTGCAACGGCTGGACCTTTTGGCAGTACGAACACAAGGGCAAACTGATCCCGATTGACGTCCTGCGCCAGCAACTCAGGGCGTCCATTTCATAAGTTTGGGCTGGTGGAAAAAGCAACGGCAGCACCCCGTCGTCATGGCGGGGTGTTTTCGTTTGGAGTGTGACAGGCGTATGATGGCGCGTCCTGGCCGGGGGGCCTCATGCGCGGCATTTGCCTGTTGTGTGCGCTCATCGTTCTGACGCCCGCTGCCGTCGGCGAGAAAAACGCCGCCGCCGATCATCGCGTGCATCCGTCCACCACATCGCGCGACACGGTTCGCACGGCGGCCGAGGCTGTGGCCCGCGTCAAGGCCGCGTGCACCGCGCTGCATCACACCGCGACGTGGCGCGCCGAACTGCACGGACGGCGCTGGTCGGCCTTTATGCTCGCGCCGAGCGGCGATGAGCGCCGCTGCATCAGTGCCGGCGGCGATGTCGACAGCCGCAGCGGCAAGGTGACGTGCTTCACCTGCATTCGCTGATCAGCGCCGGAACAACGGCCCTTCGTCGGGCAAAGCATGTTCGATGATTTTCTTCATCACCGTCGGCAACGCAACCTCGCCGAGACGATCCAGCGGCACCCAAAACTCTTCTATCATCCCCGGCGAGCACGGTGAGGCAGCGAAGCTGCTGAGCGGGCCGAGGGAAGGGGACGCAGGTGGCGGCGCTTCGCTGAATTCGAAGGACGCGTTCGGTGCAATTTCTTCGGCGGCATTCAAGCCCGACGGCCGGGGATGACAAGTAGGTGCAAGCGTCGCGGTCCACACTTCCACCTCCAGCTCGAAATGCGTGAATCCGTGCCGGACCACGCCGGCGAGTTTTTTCCACTCGGCCGGAAACGGCGCTTGCGCCAGGGCGGCATCGCGTTTCGGGAAAGCCGCTGTCCACGGCCCCTGCGGCGGCTCCAGCATGCCGGCCAGCAGCCCCTTGTCCGGCCGCTTCACCAGCAGCACGGCATTTCCCATCACCGCCACGAAGGCTGCGCCGCGTTTCAACGGCCGCGCCATTTTCGGCGCCTTGACCGGCAGCGTTTCCTGAATGCCCTGCTCCCGCGCTGCGCAGCCTTTCGCCAGCGGACACTGCGGACATGCCGGCCGCTTCACCGTGCAGATCGCCGAGCCCAAATCCATCATCGCCTGGGCAAAGTCGCCGGCGCGTTTTTGTGGCACCAGCGCATGCCCGAGTTCGATCAGCCGCTTCTTGCCGCCCGGCAGCGGCTCGGCCATCGCGAACAGCCGCGCCACGACGCGCTCGGCGTTGGCATCCATTGCCGCTTCCGGCTGGTCGAAGGCGATCGCCGCGATGGCACCGGCGGTATAGCCGCCGACGCCCGGCAGCTTTTTCAATTCCGCCGCCGTTGCCGGGAACTGTCCGCCGTGTTCCCCCGCGACCACTTGTGCCGCCTTGTGGAGGTTGCGCGCCCGGGCGTAGTAGCCAAGCCCTGCCCACGCCGCCAGCACCTCGTCGAGCGGGGCCGCCGCCAGATCGGCCACCGTCGGCCAGCGCGTCAGGAACTTGCGGTAATACCCCGCCACCGCCTGGACGGTGGTCTGCTGCAGCATGATTTCCGACAGCCAGACGTGGTAAGGATCGGCGCGCCGGCCGGCGGGAGCACGCCACGGCAGCACGCGGCGATGCTGGTCGTACCAGGCGAGCAGTGCAGCGGCGGGGGAAAGAGTCATGAGGAGAGCATAGTGAAATTCGCCGCCATGAAAATCGCTGCCTTTGTCTTGCTCGCTGCTGCGGCGGTCGCGGCGCCGCGCGAAAAGGTATTCCCGAACGACATCACGCTCGGCGATCCCAACGCGCCGGTTGTGGTGGTGGAATATCTCGCGCCGACCTGCCCGCACTGCGCCCGCTTTGCCGCGACGGTGTTTCCCGAGATCAAGAAGGCCTACATCGACACCGGCAAGCTGCTCTATGTCGTGCGCATCTTTCCGCTGTCGCCGGCCGACGGCGCCGTGGCGGGCCTCGCCAAATGCCAAAAGCCCGGCCACTATTACGACGTCCTCGACCTCGCCTTCCGCAAGCAGGCGCTGTGGGACCCCGCCAGCTACGATATTCCCGACGTCGAAGCCGCGCTGGTGCAGCTCGCCGGCATCGCCGGCATGAAGCCCGATGACGCCAAGCGCTGCATGAAGGACGACAAGGAACTCGACCGCATCAACGCCCTCGCCCAGGACGCCAACGACCGCTACACCATCAGCCTGGTGCCGACCATCATCATCGGCGGCAAGTCCTACGCCGGCGAAGACGAAGCCACCTGGCCGATCCTGAAAAAGAAAATCGACTCCCTCCTCGCCAAAGCCGCGCCAGTGCCGCCCAAGAAGAAATAGCCATGGCCAAACCGAAAGATCCCGAGGCTCCTCCGCAGCGGCGCAACTGGGCGGCCGCCGTCAGTGGCGATGCCAGCGTCGTGGGCGCGGCGGCGTTTGCGCGCGCCGGGTTCTCTGATCCGACGCTGGTGCTGCGATGGGAGGAAATCGCCGGGGCCGAAGTGGCGCGGCTGGCGCGTCCGCTGCGACTGACCGGAGGGCCTCACGGCGGCGTCCTGACCCTGCTCGCCGAACCGGCGGCGGCGGTCTTCCTCAGCCACGAGACCCGGGCGCTGGCGGAACGCATCAACACCTATCTCGGCCGCCCGGCGGTGGCCCGGTTAAAATTCGTCCAGGGAGCGTTGACTCAGCCCACGCCGCAGCCGCCGCAACTGAAGCCGGCCAAAGAGGTCGCACCCGACGATCCGGTCCAGAGCTATTCCGGCCCGGAGGGACTTCGTGAAGCGTTGTGGCGACTGGCCCGGGCAAGGCATAGTCAAACGCGATAGTCGGCGCTAGAAAGCCACCACCGCCGCCAACACGCTGGGATACGCAGGCCATGACCCTCAAGGACCGCCTCACCGAAGCCCTCAACGCCACGCCCGCCGAGAACACGCACCGGCGCGACATCCTCAACGCCGCGCTCAATGCCGGCGATACCGATGCAGGGATCGGGGCGGCGCTGAACCGGCTGATCGAGGCGCGCGAGCAGAAGGCGGTCCAGCTCGAGAAGAACGGCCAGACGCTCCAGGCCAAGGCCGAGCGCGATGAAGCGGTGGCGCTGCGCCTGTTGGCCGATCCGGGCCACATTCCCGGGGTGTCCGCCAAGGCCGCCCCCAGCCGCAAGAGCGGTGGCTTCGCCTTCACCAAGTTGCAGATGATCCTCGGCGGCGTCGCCGTGGTGGTGCTCGGCGTCGCGGTCTATTTCGCCGTGAAACCGGAAAAAGAGGTCGATCTCTCGCAGCAGGCGGCAGCCGAACAGGTCACCGTGTTCCCCGACGACCACACCCTGGGCAATCCCAAAGCGCCGATCAAAATCGTCGAATACGCCGCGCCGATGTGCCCGATCTGCGCCCGCTTCAACACCGACGAATTCCCCGCCTTCAAGCGCGAGTTCATCGACACCGGCCGGGTGTTCTACATCTTCCGCGTCTATGCGCTCGGCGCTCCCGACGGCGCCGTGGAAGGTGTCGCCCGCTGCCTGCCCAAGGGCCGCTACTTCCCCTATATCGACATGATGTTCCGCGAGCAGGAGCAGTGGGACCCGGACGGCCACCAGATCGCCGACGTCCCCGGCGCGATCGTCAAGCTGGCGGCGCGCGAAGGCTTGTCGGAAGACAAAGCCAAGGCCTGTATGGCCGACAATGCGACCCGCGAAAGGGTTAACGAGATCAGCCAGGACGCCCAGATCCGCTACCAGATCGAGGGCACCCCGACCTTTATTATGAACGGCCAGGTCGTCAACTTCCCGCCGACCAGCCAGTCGCGGCTGGAGGTGCTGCGGCTAAGAATCAATTCCGTGGGCAATACCGCCGCGCAATAAGCGCGGTCCGTCCACAGGCAGATTCGCCCCATGGCCGACTCGGCTTGCCTTGCCGCGCGCAAGACGGGCTATAGTCCCGCCTCACATTTCGAATCACTCCTGTTGGAGATTCCCATGGCCCTCAAGGACCGGCTAGACGACGCCCTACTGGCAACGCCGACCACAAACGCCAAACGCCGCGCCACCCTGGAAGCGGTGCAGGCGGCTGCGGGCGCTGGCAGCGATGCCGAAATCCAGAGCGCCATTGCCGTCCTGATCGGCGAACGGGAGCAGCAGGCCGGATCGTTCGCGGCCGCCGGCCAGACCGACCTCGCCCGCGCCGAACGGGCCGAAATCGACGCCCTCCGGGCCCTGCTCCGCGCCGGCGCCGCCCAGCCTGCCAGCGTGCAGGCCGCTGCGCCCAAGAAGAAGGCCGCCGGCCCGACGCCGCCGCCCGTCCCCGACGAACCCAAGCCGCTGGTGTCGAAGAACCAGTTGCTGATCGGCCTCGTGGTTGTCGCAGTGGCGTTCGTTGGCGGCTACTTCTATTTCAACCGCTCGCAAAACGCGGCGCAGACGACGAGCACCGCCATCATCGTGCGCTCCGACGATCGCACGTTGGGCAATCCGAAAGCGCCGATCACGCTGCTCGAATATGCCGCGCCGACGTGTCCGCACTGCGCGCACTTCAACGCGACGATCATGCCCAAGATCAAAGAGGAATATATTGACA
>NZ_JBWZET010000258.1:0-4657 GCF_056722145.1 Rhizomicrobium sp.
GATCTATACCAACCGAAAAATTTCCTCCTGCGCCCCATAAGACGGCGACGCGGGCATCGTCATCGCCGGCAAACGCGACGAAGGCATCGGCGAGTGCGTCGGCCATGGTGCGATCGACGGCATTTGCGGATTCCGGGCGGTCGAGAATCACTGTGGTGACCGCGCCGTTTTTCTCCACGCGAACCGATTTGCTCATGGGAGCACCCCTTCGGCTGACTTGGAATTTCTCTAGAATTCCACTAAACCACGTGTGCTTCCACCCCCTTATCAAAGGCGCGCTTCCGTGAAGACCAGCCTCGACACCTTCAAATCCCGCCGGACCCTTTCGGTGGGCGGCAAAAGCTATGTCTATTTCAGCCTCACCCAGGCGGAGAAAAACGGGCTCAAAGGGATTTCCCGGCTCCCCTATGCGATGAAGGTTCTGCTCGAGAACCTGCTGCGTTACGAGGATGGCGAGACCGTTACGGCGGCCGACATCAAAGCCGTTGCCGCTTGGCTCAAGAACAAGCGTTCGGACCGCGAAATCGCATTCCGCCCGGCGCGCGTCTTGATGCAGGACCTGACCGGCGTGCCCGCCGTGGTCGATCTCGCCGCGATGCGCGATGCGATGAAGGCGCTCGGCGGCGATCCCGCCAAGATCAACCCGCTCGCCGAAGTCGATCTCGTCATCGACCATTCGGTGATGGTCGATAATTTCGGCCTCAAGACCGCGTTCAAGCAGAACGTGGCGATCGAATACGAACGCAATCGCGAGCGCTATGCCTTCCTGCGCTGGGGCCAGCAGGCGTTCGCCAATTTCCGCGTCGTGCCGCCGGGCACCGGCATCTGCCATCAGGTCAATCTCGAATACCTGGCGCAGACGGTGTGGACGCGCAAAGGCAAGGACAAGCGCGGCGCTGCGGTGGAATATGCTTTCCCCGATACGCTGGTCGGCACCGACAGCCACACCACCATGATCAACGGCCTTGCCGTGCTCGGCTGGGGCGTCGGCGGCATCGAAGCCGAAGCGGCGATGCTGGGGCAGCCGATCTCGATGCTGATTCCGGAAGTCGTCGGCTTCAAGCTCACCGGCAAGCTGCCGGAAGGCACCACCGCGACCGATCTGGTCTTGACCGTGACGCAAATGCTGAGAAAGCAGGGCGTGGTCGGCAAGTTCGTCGAATTCTACGGCCCCGGCCTCGATGAGATGACGCTGGAAGACCGCGCCACGATCGCCAACATGGCCCCCGAATACGGCGCCACCTGCGGCTTCTTCCCGATCGATGCCGAGACCGTGCGCTATCTGAAAGACAGTGCGCGCAAGCCGGCCCGCGTCGCGCTGGTGGAAAAATACGCCAAGGCGCAAGGCCTGTTCCGCGACGCCAAGAGCCCCGATCCGGACTTCACCGCGACGCTGGAACTCGATCTCGGACTGGTGGTGCCCTCGCTCGCCGGACCGGCGCGGCCGCAGGATCGTGTGCCGGTGGTCACCGCGCCGACGGTGTTCAAGGAGGCGCTGACCAGCCGCTACAAGAAGAACCCTGACGACGCCCGCGTCGCGGTGGAGGGCGAGAGCTTCACGCTTGGTCATGGCGACGTCGTGATCGCGGCGATCACCTCGTGCACCAACACCTCCAACCCGAGCGTGATGATGGGCGCGGGGCTTGTCGCCAAGAAGGCGGTCGAACTCGGGCTGAAAGTGAAGCCGTGGGTGAAGACCTCGCTGGCGCCGGGCAGCCAGGTGGTGACGGAATATCTCAGCCGCGCCGGGGTCGACAAATATCTCGACAAGCTCGGCTTCAATCTCGTCGGCTACGGCTGCACGACGTGCATCGGCAATTCGGGCCCGCTGCCCGAGCCGGTCGCCAAGGCGATCACGACCAACGATCTCGCAGTCGCCTCGGTGCTGTCGGGCAACCGCAATTTCGAAGGCCGCGTGCATCAGCAGGTGCGCGCCAACTTCCTCGCTTCGCCGATGCTGGTGGTCGCCTACGCGCTCGCCGGATCGCTCAACGTCAATCTGCTGGAAGAGCCGATCGGCAAGGGCAGGGGCGGCAAGGACGTCTATCTGAAGGACATCTGGCCGAGCGCGAAGGAAGTTGCCGACGCGGTGCGAAAGGCGGTGAAAGCCAGCGCCTTCCGCGCCCGCTATGCCGACGTGTTCGAAGGTGACGCCAACTGGAAGAAGGTCAAGGTCGTCAAGGGCCAGACTTATAGCTGGGATGCGGAGTCGACCTATGTGAAGCATCCGCCTTATTTCGAAGGCATGGCAATGGCGCCGGCGCCGCTGTCGGATATTTCGGGCGCGCGCGTGCTGGCCCTGTTTGGCGATTCCATCACCACCGACCACATCTCGCCGGCCGGATCGATCAAGCCGGCGGCTCCGGGCGGGCTTTACCTGCAGGAGCACGGCATTGCGCCGAAGGATTTCAATTCCTACGGCAGCCGCCGCGGCAATCACGAGGTGATGGAGCGCGGCACCTTCGCCAACATCCGCATACGGAACGAAATGCTGGGCGGCAAGGAGGGCGGCAACACGCTGTACCAGCCCCCCGATTCCAGTTCACCCCGCGAGGAAATGTCGATCTTCGATGCGGCGGCGAAGTACAAGGCCGAAGGCGTGCCCGCGATCGTCATCGGCGGCAAGGAATACGGCACCGGCTCGTCGCGCGATTGGGCGGCGAAGGGGCCGAAGCTGTTGGGCGTCAAAGCGGTGATCGTGGAGAGCTTCGAGCGCATCCACCGCTCCAATCTCGTCGGCATGGGCGTCGCTCCGTTCGTATTCGAAGCCGGCAAGACGCGCAAAGATTACGATCTCACCGGCGAGGAGATCATCGACATCCCAGGCATCGCCGACGATTTGAAGCCGCTGAAACGCGTGACCGCGACCATCCACTACAAAGACGGCCGTACCGCCGACCTGCCGCTGGTGCTGATGCTGCTCACCGCCGACGAAGTCGCCTACTTCCAGAACGGCGGAATTCTGCCGTATGTGCTGAGGCAGTTGATGGCGTAATCGCGACCACCATTCATTTCTCGCCGCTCGGGCATCGCTACGCACGCCGGTTTGAAGGGCGCGGCCGGATTATGCTATTGTCGGCGTTATGAGTGACGCAAAAGCCATCGACGTATCGGAAATCACGTTCTCCGTGTTTCCCTCGGGTGCGGACAGGGCGCGGTGGGAGAGTCTGACGCCCGCCGAGCGCTTGGCTGTCATCGAACGTGATGAAGAAGCCGGTTTCGCCAGTGGCGTCGCGAGCCATGCTTCAAGGCATGAGATTCTTGCCGAAGTGCGGTCCGAAGCGAAGAAATAAACGTCGAGATTTCCAATCGTGCCAAGGCGGACATCAAAAGCATTGTCCGCTACACGATGGAGAATTTCGGCAGCGGCCAGACCGACGGATATATTGATGGGCTCTATTACAGCTTCGAGCTTCTCGCCGATAATCCGAAATTGGGCCGCGAATGGAAATCCGGCCGGCGGCGCTACGTCTACCGTATGCATTCCATCTATTATCGCCTCACGGCCAACAGTATCTTCGTGACCCACATCCGGCACGCCAGCCAGAGTCCTCTTTGAGGCCCGGCTTTCACGCCTTCTCCACCTTCTCCGCGAGCCAGGTCTTGATCAGCGATTGGTAGGGCACGTCGCGTTTGTTGGCGGCGACCTTGATGGCGTCGAGCAGGCTCACCGGCACGCGCAGGGAAATCGCGGTGGTGGTCGGCTTCAGGTTGGGGAAGACCACGCGACGCGCCTTGCTGAGATCGAAATAATCCGCCGTGTCATGGCTTTCCCAGAAGGCGCGCTCTTCGGCCTCGCTGGCGAACTTCGGGACGGGTTTATATTTCTTGGTCATAGACAGCTCTTTCCTTACGCGACATGTCACGCGCCGAGATCACACGGATCACACGTCCCTCGGCTCTCATTGTGAACGAAACCTGCAGGAGACGGTTGTCGTTGGATCTGCCGTAGGCGTGAAAACGTACCTCGGCAGTGCTGTGCCGCTCATCGTCAAAAAGCAAAAGCGGCATGTTGAAAAAGACCTGCTCGGCGTCGGATTGGCTGACGTTGTGCTTGTCGGCGCTTTTGCGGGCGTTGCCGTCGTCCCACTCAAACCCTGCGACAAGGTCCCGATCGAGCATTGGTGTATATTACTATAATATACAATAGACGCAAGTCCGGTGACACTTTGCGACGTTGGGTTTCTGCTTCGATGCGGACTGTGCCATCAAAACAGGCGCTTATATGCGGATTCCGCGGCATCGCGATCAAGCCGAAGTGACTGGTTCCCCCGCGCTGATCGGGTTAAGCTTCTTCGCATGAGGGTTGCAACCGCCGCGCTTGCTTTGTTGCTCTGTTCCGCTGCGAGCGTGTCCGCGGGGCCGACCGCGCCTGAACCGCGTCCGATCGTGGTGGAAGTCTACACCTCGCAAGGCTGCAGCTCGTGCCTCGCCGCCAACGCCGTCGCCGCCAAGCTGGCGCAGCGTCCGGGCGTGCTGGTGCTGAGTTTCGCGGTCACCTACTGGGACATGTTCGGCTGGAAGGACACGCTGGCGAGCGATGACAACACCCGCCGGCAAAAGGCCTATGCCGCCGCCTTGCGCCGCGGTGGGGTCTACACGCCGCAGATGATCGTCGACGGCATCAAGGACGTTCCCGCGGCGCGCGAGGATGCGG
>NZ_JBWZET010000259.1:0-2593 GCF_056722145.1 Rhizomicrobium sp.
GCAATGGCCGTCACCACCGGCACAAACCACGCCGCGACGGAGTCGGCCAGCGTCTGGGTCGGGGCGCGGCTCCTCTGCGCTTCGGCGACCAGGGCAACGATTTTCGCCAGCACCGTATCGGCGCCGACGCGGGTGGCGCGAATGACGAGTGCGCCGTTGGCATTGAGCGTGCCGCCGGTGACTGCGTCGCCCCTGGTCTTGGCGACGGGAACGGATTCGCCCGTCAGCATGGATTCATCGATGGCACTCTCGCCGTCGATCACCTCGCCATCGGTCGGAACCGCGTCGCCGGGGCGCACGATCAGTTCGTCGCCGAGGTGCACCTCGCTGAGCGCAACCGTTTCGATGCCGTGCGCGGTGCGACGCTGTGCGGTTTTCGGCGCCAGATCGATCAGCGCCCGGATGGCAGCACCGGTCTTGGCGCGAGCTTTCAGCTCTAGCACCTGACCCAGCAACACCAGCGTGATGATGACCGCGGCGGCCTCGAAATAAACCGGCGGGCCGCCATGATGATAACCGGTCGGCACCAGCGACGGCACCAGCAGCACGACCTGGCTGTAGACATAGGCGACCGCAACTCCGAGGCCGATCAGGGTGAACATGTTGGCGTGTCCGCCGATGGCACCTTTCCAGCCACGCACGAAGAACGGCCAACCGATCCACGCCACTACTGGCAACGCCAACGCCGCTTCCATCGCAGCGCGCACCACGGGAGCGATCGGCAGCATGTCGCCGATCATCGCCAGCACGAACACCGGCGCCGTCAGCGCCAGAGATATCCACAAGCGTCGCAGCATGTCGCGGTATTCGGAATCATCTTGGGCGGCGGCCGGATCGGCCGGCTCCAGCGCCATGCCGCAGATCGGGCAATCGCCCGGTCCCATCTGCTTGACCTCGGGATGCATCGGACAGGTATAGGGAATGTCGCTCTTTCCTTCTCCGCGATGCTCGGTCGTATGGTTCGCACAACACCGGTCGGCGGGGGAGGGAGCGATGTACTTCTCCGGTTCCGCCTCGAACTTCGCTTTGCAGCCGGCGCTGCAGAAATAATAGTCCTCACCCTGATGAACAGTGTGGTTGCCCTTGGATGTGGCGACCGCAATGAACGGGGTCATGCCGCAGACCGGGTCTTTGGCGCGGGTTGGTGCCGCTGCGGGCGCCAGATATTTCTCCGGCTCGGCCTCGAACTTGGTCTTGCAGCCGGCGCAGCAGAAGACGTAGCGCACGCCGGCATGGACCGTCATGTTGCCCTTGGCGATGGCGGCTTCGGGATTCGGCGTCATGCCGCAGACGGGGTCGCGGGGGTTGAGAGTTTCATTTTCCATAGCGGCTGAACAACTCCACCAGTTCGTCGAATTTCTCCCGCTGATCGCGGGCGTTGCCGGATTTGATGGCATAGGCGACGCAATGCGCGGCATGGCCCTTCAGCACTTCGGTTTCCACCCGCGTCAGCGCCGCCTTGATCGCCTCAAGCTGGTTGAGCACGTCGATGCAATAGCGCTCCTCCTCCACCATGCGGATGACGCCGCGCACCTGCCCCTCGATGCGGGCAAGGCGGGAAAGAAGCTTGGGATCGGCCATAGTCATGCGATACCCTCCCAGGGTATATACCGGGAGGGGGTATAGCGCGTTTCGACTGCGCAAGGCAAGGGCGCGCTGCTACCGCCCTTTGGCGCCGCAATCTTCGATCCGCTGCAGCCAGCGCTTGCGGGCGGTCTCGTCGATGGAATGGATCGATCCGATCAGCGTGCGCCCGACCGGTTTCATGCCGGCGTATTTCCACAGGCCCGTTTCCAGCATCTTGAGCCCGTAGGCATTGTTGGTGAACAGGTACTCGCGGCGGCTGACGCCCATGGTGACGATGGTGTGGACCGTCTTGCCCTTCAGCCGCTTCTTGGTGTTGTCGAAATTCTCGTGCACGAAGCCATAGCGGAACACCTGCTCGAACAGCGCCCGCAAGTACGCCGGTTGGTCGTCGAGCCACAAGGGATACACCAGTACGACGTGATCGGCCCAGACGAGCGCCTCCTGCACCTTGACCGCATCGGGCGCGACCTCGCCCTTATTCGACTGCTCGGCGGTCCGGATGATCGGAAAATCCATCGCGCCGAGATCGAGGCGCCGCACATCATGTCCCGCGCGCCGCGCCCCGGCCGCGTAGGCGTCCAGCACCGCCGCACCAAACCGTTCCGGCGCGCCATCAGGATGGCCGTTGAGGAGAAAGATGCGTTTCATGACGATGCGGGCCCCAGAATTCCGGCCATCAAAATGCCGGTTCCTGTCTGCCGATGAAACGTCACTGTTGCCGCACGTCACTCCGCCGGAATGGCTTCGCGTTCGTCGCTCAGCGGCTGTTCGAGGCGGCTGATCATCTCCTTCGGCACCACCTGCCAGAAGCGCAGCAACGCAAGGTCCCATTGGTCGAGCAGGTCGGCGGCCCAGACGGAGCCGGTTTCGGCCTGATGCTCGGCGATGAGATAGCGCAGCACGCCTTGCCAATGCGCGGTTTGCGGCCGCTGGAAAACGACGCTGTCGGGATTGACGTGCTCGGCGAAAAGGCCGTCGGCGTCGTAGACAAAGGCCATGCCGCCGG
>NZ_JBWZET010000260.1:0-2023 GCF_056722145.1 Rhizomicrobium sp.
TGGTGCAGGTCGCTCAGTCGCATGGCTGGCGTGCCGGCAAAGTAGAGCGGCCCGCGCTTCAGCGCATTCTCGCCCGCCTGTGGCGTGTAACCCAGCGCGCGCAGCGCATTGAGCCCTGCCTCCACTCGCTCCGGTTGCGGAGTCGCTGCCGGCGACACCACGGCCACCGTGGCCCCGGCGAGCACCGCGCCCGGCTTCAGCAGCCCGCTCACGCCCACGCCTCTCCGCGGGCAATCAAGGAAGCCGGCCCGGTCAGCTTCAACTCCGTGCCCGCTCCATCCCAGGTCACCGTCTGCGGGCCGCCCGGCGCAATCACGCGCAGCGGCGAAACGCAACCGTTGAGTCCGATGGCCGCCGTCGCGCACGCCGAGGTGCCGGTGCCCGAAGACATGGTTGGTCCCACCCCGCGCTCGAAGATGCGAATCTCGATTTCGTTTGCGCTCACAATGCGCAGAAACTCCACGTTGGTCTGATGCGGAAAATCGGGATGCCCGCAAATCTGCTGCCCAATGCTCTGCCAACGTTGCCCGTCCACCGCAAACTCCGCGTTGTCCACCACGATGTCGAAGTGCGGATTGCCGGTGTTCACATCCACGCCCGGCACCTGCACGCCGCCGGGAATGGTCACGGTGCGCGGCGCGAACTTTGGCACGCCCATGCCCGCCGTCACCTCCACGGTGTAGGCGCCGGCCGTGTCGATCGCGTTCACATGGCAAACGCGCACGCCGGCATCGGTCTCGATGGTCAGCGCGTCGCCCGGCTTCGCGTCGTGCTCGCGCGCCATCCATGCCGCCACGCAGCGCGTGCCGTTGCCGCTGATCTCGGCAATCGAGCCGTCCGCGTTGTGCAGCCGGATGCGCCCGGCCCGCTCGCCCGTCCATGCAAAATACTCCACGCCGTCGGCGCCCACGCCCGTGTTGCGCGCGCACAGCCGCCGCGTCAGCTCCGCCCAGTCGCGGCCCGCCGCCGCCTTCTCGGTCACAATCAAAAAGTCGTTGCCGCAGGCATGGGCCTTGGTGAACTCGATCAATCTTCCTCCGGATCGCGGAACATCAGCAACTCGTCGATGGCCGGCTCCGCCAGCAGTTTTCCGCGCAGTTGTTCGTGCCGTTTCTTGGTTGCCACCAGCGGAAAACTCACCCGCTCGAGATCGCCAATCGTGTCTCGCTCGATGTTGCACAGCCGCTCGCCCGCCCGGTCCATGGCGTTCAGAATGGACGACAGCATCCGCGTCTGATCTTTACCGCGCGCTTCGTAGACCAGCGGATAACTCTTGAGATTCGCGCGCCGCTCGAGCAATCCCACCGCCTCCAGCGACACGATCACGATGGCCGCCGCTACCACCGCCGCGCCATACAATCCCGCGCCGCACGCCATGCCGATCGACGCCACGGCAAACACCGCCGCCGCGCTGGTCAGTCCGCTCACCCGGCTCTTGTTGTGGATGATCAATCCCGCGCCGAGAAAGCCGATGCCCTGCACGATGTTCGAAGCCACGCGTCCTTTGTCGGGATTGGCATCGCCGGCCAACACCGCCGAAAGCAGGGTAAAGAAGGCGCTGCCCATGCAGATGAGCAAGTTGGTGCGCACGCCTGCCGCTTTGTGTTTGAGCTCGCGGTCCAGTCCGACAACACCGCCCAGGAGGCAGGCTATGAGCAGACGTCCAACAGCGCCGTTGAGCACCGTCATCTGCTGGAGCCGGTCGAACGAGAAGGGTTGTGCAAATTGCACCAGAGCCTGGTTCATAGCGAATTCCTAAGCCGATGCTATCACCGCCGCCGCCGAGTTATCTCCGATTACGGAGCGAGCTGACATAGAGAGCGCCAGAAGGCTGACCGGGCGCCGAAAAGCTGCGGACCAGAGCCAGCCCTTCCGGATGCGCTTTGACGGCCTGGTCGACCGGGTCGCCCGCGAAAGCCAGAACTACGGCAGCGTGCTCAGCGGGGGCGGCCAGCGCGGCCTCATAGAATTCCTTATCGCTCTCGTTGATGGTTTGTCGCAAGGGAATTCCGGTAAGCGAAAC
>NZ_JBWZET010000261.1:0-3284 GCF_056722145.1 Rhizomicrobium sp.
GAGCTGCCGCGTCGCGGTCGCAAAGGCGTCACGCAACGCCGTGCCGAGGTCGTCGAACGCCGGGCCGTCGCTCGAAGCCGCCTTGGCGGCGATTTCGCATCCAGGCAGCGTCATGTCGATGGCGACGCGGAATTCCTTGACCTTGCGATGCTCGTGCTTGGGCGCTTCCACCGTGACGCGGCAGTTCTGGATGCGGCCGAATTTGCGCCCCAGCTTGGCGGCGTATTTGAGCGCGGCGGCCTGCGCCGACACCGACGCGTCCATGTTGCGGAACACCACCGACACCGGCAGGCTGTTGCCCGAGACGGTCGGCACGTGGCCGTTGCTGCCGCTGACCGGCCGCGCCGCCTTGAGCAGGACGACCGACAGTTTTTCCCACAGCGCGTCGACGCCGAGCCCGGCGAGATTTTTCGGCACCTGATGGGCGAGCGTCGCACGCACCCGCGCCGTCATGTGCTCGCGCAGTTCCGCCAGCAGCCGCGGCGGCGCCACCAGCACGAGCTGATCGAATTTCCGCTCCACCTGCGCATTATCGAGCGTGGCGCAGACTTCGCGCGCGAATTGCGGTGTGTCTTTCGTGTCGGGTTTCTTGCGCGTCGGCGCCCCACCGGTTTCTTCGAAGACCTGGCCCTCGTCGCCGCGGCGCAGCACAAAATACCGCGCCACCGAGCCATCCATCACGGCAATCCAAATGGGTTTCGTTCTGTTCGGCATCGATCGCTCCTCAAGAGATCCCCCCAAGCAGCGGCCACATCCTAGAACGGGTCCGGGTCCGGTGCACTAGGCATTGTTCGTGACCCTTACGTCATCAAGCCGACAGCAAACAGCAGCGCCGCGTTTTCGCTGGTCCGGCCCTCCTTCGTCGCAGAGGTCGAGGTAGCATTTGGCCGCCGCATTGGCGCGGATACGCATCGCGCAGCAGGTGGCGATAAACATCGGCGCCGATGGTGAGCGGATGCGAACGTGTCCCCGCCCTTAGAAGGTCGCCCGCAGCCTAGGCGCCACCACGACATACCTCTGCCGTGCCACCGCGGAGATTTATATCGCCCGCCTTGGTAATTATGTGAAAAAACATACTTGTGATGCGTCACACGTCACTTTAAACCTTGTGAACGGTTTTGCTGCAGGCTACCGCTTTCCGACGACGGATCGAACCATGGCGCACCAATCGCCCGACAAGGCGCTCAAATTCCTTTACGCGAACAAGGACCGCAGCCTTGAACAGGCCGCCCAGACGGCGTTTGAAATCGCTGCGGCCGAGCGCCTGCCGATCGCGGCGAGCTATCCCGGTGATCCGGAGAGCTGGCATCGCCACGCGATCCTCAAGACGGTGCCCGTCTACGGCATGCGCGACCACCGCAGCGAACAAGTCCCCGCCGCCGCGCAGCTCACCGGCGACCACGCCGCACTCGACCTTGGCGAATGGACCGACCTGAAGGTCAAGGGCGGCGATTTCCAACGCTACTTGGAGTGGCTGCATACGTTCTGGTGAGAGATTACCGCGACGCCCGCCGGCGCTTCGGGCGGGATTGTTCCTCTTCCTCCTCTTCGCCCGCTTCCTCGCCCTCTGCATCTTCGATCATGGCGGGGTTGAGCTCTTCTTCGGCGAGCTGGGTGAGGTTCTCGTCCATTTCCTGGCCCTCTTCGATCGCGCGCTCCATGCTCGAGACGACGCCCTCGATCTCCAGGAGTTCGCCAAGCGCTTTGGCAGTGCCCCAGGCGCCGATGCAATAATGCTCCAGCTTCTGCACCGCGGCGGCGAGCACCGGTTCCAGGAAGCGCTCGTCGTCGATTTCCTGGGCGTGCTCCTCGGCATCCTTGATGAGGCCTTCGGCAGCAACATTCTTTGGCCGCCCGCGCGAGGTCTCCATGTCGTCGAGAACTTCCTCGATTTCGTCGATCAGCCGTCCCCCCTGTTCGACCCGCATGTCGAGACATTCCTTGAGCCGTTCGTTGGAGATTTTGCGCGCGAGCCGCGGCAGCGCCCGCGCCAGCTGTTTTTCGGCGCTGTAGATTTCCTTCAACTCGGTCGCCAGGACGTCCTCGGCTGATTTCGGGCTGGGCATGGTCATTCCTCGTTGTGGGTGGCGTGAGGCTCAACGCGCGCGCGCAGGCTCGCGTTCCGGCGGGCGGCAGATCGCTGATATGGTTAGCAGGTCGTAAACTAAGCAGGCGCCGCCAACTGCCCGAAAACCGCGCGAAATTGGCCTCAATTGCCATCCAGGTCGCGACAAGCTTGTCGCGGCAGGACAGTGCTTAATTCCGCATTAAGTCCATCCGGCCAATATTTTCGGCAATGGAGTGACGCGATGAGTGCGGTGGGCAAACCAAAGATCGTTCTGCTCGGGCAGAAGGATCCGACCAAAGAGGTCGAGCTTTCGCTCGACGAAGGACCATTCGAATCCGGGCTCGCCGTGGCCCAGGACATGTGGGGCGCGGGCAATCTGACTCCGTTCGACAGCGTCTTCGCGTCGCGCGCGATCGGCACCATCGTGCCGACACAAGGCGGCAACTTCGGCTGCGTCTGCTACCAGCTCGGCCACCGTCTGTTCACCTTCAGCCGCGAGGCCGGCATCTGGATCGACACCTTCGAACGCGAGTCGACGCTGTCGAAGCTGGAAAAGCGCCCGAAGGACAAAATCAAGCTCGCTGCCTGGAAGCCCGGTTCCAATCAGCTCGGCGCCAACCGCCTGACCCATTGCGCGATCCTGTCGCCGTCGAAGTGCACCGGTTCACCGCACGGACTGGCGCTGGAAGCCGCCAAGGCGCTGAAGAAGGACGGTCAGCTGTTCGTCGCCGACGTGATGTGCGGGCCGAACGGCAAACCCGCCGCCGACCGCCGCAACGCCGAGGATTGGAAGACATGGCTGTGCGACGCCGGCCTCAAATTTTATTCCGAAATCGATGTGACGACCGAGGTTCGCGGCACCCTGCTGCGCGGCTTGCACAACTCGATCAACATGGCTGCCAACGTGCGCAAGCTACAGGAGCCCTGGAAGGGGCAACGTTTCAAGGCCTTCGAGAAACAGCTTGAAGAGGTCATCATCCTCCACACCGCCTTCGAACGCGGTCTGGCGAAAGCTGTGGGCCTTTATTTCACCAAGCCCTGACGTGATCTGCCATTCCCGGCCGAGCCAGTGAAGCGCCGCGCCCCCAGCATCAGCAATCCGCCGAGCGCAAGAACGGCCGCCGGTGCCTCGGGCACGCCCGCGACGACATCCATCCGGTTGATCGCCAGCGATCCCGACTTGCCGGGAAACACGGCCGGATTGTCGACCCAGAAC
>NZ_JBWZET010000262.1:0-23739 GCF_056722145.1 Rhizomicrobium sp.
GTCGTAGCGCGCGTTGAAGCCGACGAACGCCCGCAGCGACTTGGCGTAGTACCGGCCGACCTTGAGATCGAAGCCGTCGCCGACCGTGGTCGTGCTCGGGTTGTGCTCGGTGTAGCCCTCTTCGCGCAGGTACAGGCCGTCGAGGTTGAACTGCGGCATGAAGGTCGCCGCACCGTAGGAGAACATCGCCCCGGTCACGATCGAACCCGAAATCAGCGCACCGGCATGCGTATTGTCGGCCTCGCGCACGTAGTAAGTGTTCGCGGTCGGCATCAGCGCCAGTGTGCGCTTGCCGTCGATGTGGCCGTAGCCGGCATCGATCTTGGTGTCGAGGAACAGGCCCTTGCCGCGCCAATCCGAATAGAGGCTCAAGAGATACCACTGCTGGTTCTCGTGGGCATTGCGCGACAGCTCGTTGACATCGCCGGCATAGAAAGTGACCGCGCCGCCGTACCAGCCGTATTTCGGGCTGCCGCCGTCGAGGCCGACCGACAGACCGAAGCCGTGGTCCTTGAAGCCCGGATTGGTCTTGAAGCCAGTGTTGGCGTCAACCGCGCCGGTGCCCGGGTCCTTGATCATCTGGACGAATTCCTGGCCCCAGACGGTGAAGTCGCCGGTGGTCTTGCCGTACATGCGCAGGGCGCGCTGGCGCGCCGCCACCGGACCGGTCGCCGAGTCGGTGATCGAGATGGCGATGGCGCGGGTGCCGCCGGTGACGCCCGGCGCCATGTCGTTATAGGCTTGGGCCGCTTGCTTGGCATTGTGGATGCCGTTCAGGAACGCTGCGCCGAGTACGTCGTCGACCGCCAGCGCCTGATTGGCCTGCTGGAACAGCGTTGTGGAGCAGGTATTCGTTGCGCTGACGGTGCAGCTATCGATGTGCATCGGGGTGATGGCGACCGACTTGGTGTCGAGGCCGAGTTGGTCCGGTGTCTTGGCGACGACATCGATCAGCAGCGCTGCCTGGGTGCTCGGCAGACTGCTCGGGCGGGTGCAATTGTTGTTGTCGGTGTTGCACATCGTGGCCGACGCAAGCAGGAACGGCCGGGTCGAGTTGCCATAGGTGTCGACGCCCGTGTTGAACTTGTCGATGATG
Source organism: Rhizomicrobium sp. (assembly GCF_056722145.1). Lineage (NCBI taxonomy): Bacteria > Pseudomonadati > Pseudomonadota > Alphaproteobacteria > Micropepsales > Micropepsaceae > Rhizomicrobium > Rhizomicrobium sp. The sequence continues at coordinate 1,097 of NZ_JBWZET010000262.1, forward strand.
CTCTGGCCGATCGTCATCTGACCGAAGTTCGAAGTCATCAGCACGAACTGATAGTGGTACTTGCCATCAGCCGCCGGCGTCACATTGTTGGGCAGGAAACTCGCATAGGTCACGCCGAGGGTAGCGCCGTTGGCGAAGCTCACCGCATCGGCCGTGATCATGCCGCTGGTCGTGAGCTGGCGATTGACGCCGAGATTGAAGGTCGCGTTTTTGGCAACCGTCACAGTCGTCGCCGTTAACGGCGCCGTGGTATTGAGCAGGTTGAGCGTGCCGCCGGTATCGACATCGACCTGGACGCCGGTATAGGGCGCAAGGGTGATCACCCGGCCGGACAGCACCGAATTCATGCCGATGTGCAGGCGGTCGACGCTGGCCGGATCGGCCGTGTAGCCGTAGGTGACGTTGCCGTTGACGATGGACGCCATCGTGTCCGTACCGACAAGATCGAGGACCTGGTTCTTGCCGCCGCCGAAAATGATGTCGCCGGAGATGGTCGCCGACTTGCTGGCGGTGGCGTAGTTATTGATCGTCGTGCCGATGCTATTGCCGGCCACCTGGATGGCAACCGCAACCTGGGAATCATTGTCCAGCGGCGAGGCCGAACTCGACGTCGAGGCTGCGTATCCGGCGCTGGCCGAAATCGTGCCCGAGTTGACGATCGAGGCAAGCGTGCCCGAATCGTCTTCGATCGCGATCGCCGCCAGCGGGTCAGTGACAGACGAGCTGTAATGCCCCACACCTGCGGCATCCTTCGGATTGCCGCTCAGCGTCGCCGTCGTGGTCGTCGCCGACACCGAGATCGTGCCGGTATTGATCAACGACGGAACACTGGAATTGGCACCGTAAATCCAGATGCCGCGCGCAACGCCGCCGCGCGTGCCGCTGACCGACGCCGAAATCGAACCGCCGCCGGCGGTCGCGCCGGAAATCACCAGCGCCGCCTGATCGCCCGGATCACTGCCGCTGCCCGGTGCGTTCTTCACCGCCGCGTTGGGCAGCAGATTGACATAATCGGCAATAACGAGGCCGTAGGCGTGGACGCCGGCACTGCTGGTGGCGTCATTGGACGTCGCCGCCGTCGCCTGGATGCTGCCGGAGCTGTAGAAGCCACCCGTCAGGATCGTCTCATAGCCCGAGGCGGCGCCGACCAGGAGGATGGCGGTCGAAGGCTTGTTGTAGTTGGTAAACTGGGCCGAAACCGCGCCACGATTGTAGAAGCTGAAACCCGGATCGGCAGCGTCGGAGAAAACGCCGATCGTGATCGGGCCGGTCTGCGTCATGCTCGCGAACGTCGGCGAAATCACGATGGTTGCGGTGCCCGGCGTCACTCCCGAACCGAGGTCGGAACCATGCATCATAACCGAGCCGGCCGTGGCGGAACTCGCCGACGCGCTCGGACCACCAATCGAAATACCGCCACCGATGCTGGAGCCGACTTCAAGGGCTGCTGCGCCTTCGGCGTTGGTCGTCGTGTTGGTCTTGGAATAGTAGTTGTAATTGGTATTGGTGTTGAGGATCGAGGTCTGCAGCGAGCCGTTGATGGCAAGGGCGCCGGTGATGCCCTGCCCGGCGATTGCCATGCCGACCGCACCGTGACCATAGGCGGCCACCGAGCCGGAGGTATCGATGGTGAGGTTGCCGTTGATCTGGCCGTACGACAACACGCCGTACATCCCGGTCGCGGTGTTGGTGGTGGTCTCGGCGGTCGCCGTCACCGCACCCGCCAGCAGCATGTCGCCTTGGAGCACGCCGTAGGCGGTCGTGGTGGTGGTGGACGTGCCGATCTGGATGGCAACGGACTTGTCGCCCGTAACGCTCAAGGTCGAACTGCCGGCCAGCGTCAGCGCGCCCTTGAAGGTGCACACCGCCGAGCAGGTGCTGGAATCAAGGTAGATGCCGAATTTGCTGGAGCCCGAACCGGATGCCGAGGTCGACGAACTGCTGTCGAGAAAAATACCGGTCGCGGACGCGGTGCCGCTGCTGGTGGTCACGAAGGACGTGCCGGTGAAATCCGGGTTGGCGCTCAGATCAACATGGATGGCCGAGGCGCCGTCCTTGTCCTTGGCGATCAGGGTGCCCTGCTGCAGCAACCAGTTGCTGGTGTTGATCGTGATGGCGCCCTGTGCGTTGCCGCTCGAGGTCAGCGTCGAACCACTCTGCAACGTGATGTTGCCGGCAGTGTCGGTGCCGACGTTGCCCGAGATCTTGGCGCCCGTGGTGAGAGGATCGGTCTTGTTGTCGGAGCTCGTGTAGGTGGTGTCGGCCATCGCCGCGCTCGTTAATAGGGCAACGGCGGCGGTGGACAGCATCAAAATGCGCTTGCTCAAGGGCTTACCTCGCATCGTCATGGCTCAAGGACCGGGGCGCCCGCCCCAGGACGTGGAATTGATCGGCATCGTAAAGCGTCGCGATTCCCCAGACCTACCGCGGGCCCGCGAAACTTTACAGAGTTTTGCCCGCGTGACCTAGCGTTGCACGCCGCCAAAGGCAAATTTCCCGTTTTTAATCAGTCGTTAGCGTCTGCCACCAAAAATGGGCTTGAAGAGGGTTAACAGGGTCACGACGACCGCCGCCATGACCGCAAGTCGCACCGCCTTTGCCAAGCTGACCCAGAAGGATGCCGCCGAAGCCGCGGCACGCCACGAAACCCTGTATTCCGGCCGTATCGGCGGCGCCCGGGCGGTGTTCGCCTTCACCGATCTCAGCGGTCTGGACCTCTCCGGCCGCAACCTCGCCGACGCCGATTTCACCGGTGCCATCCTCGAAGAAACCAACCTCTCCAAGTCGCGGCTGGACTCGGCCAGCTTCTTCGGCGCCGACCTGAGGCGCGCGAATCTGACGCAAGCGAGCCTGCGCCGCGCCGACCTCCGGGGGGTGTGCCTGAAGGGGGCCGACCTCACCGGCGCCGACCTGTTCGAGGCCGACCTGCGCGAAGGCACCATCGCCCAGAAGGACCGGCACGGCAATTTGCGGGTGATGCAGCACGATGTCGGTCCGACCGAGCTGCCGTCCGCCAACCTGCAGTTCGCCAACCTCGAACGCGCCCGCATGACCGGCGTCGTCGCCGTTCAGGCCGATTTCACCGACGCCATGATGAAAAGCTGCCGGCTGGTGCGCGCCAATCTGCGCCAGGCCAAGCTTTCCGGCGCCAATCTCGAAAACGCCGATCTGTCCGGCTGCAATCTCGCCGGCGCCAATCTGTCGGGCGCGGTCCTGATCGGCACCCGCATGGAAATGAGCGTGCTCGACGGCGCCGATCTCTCCAACACCCTGACCGCCAAGCATGTCGGCCCCGATCCCGGCAAAATGCCGGTCAATCCCGAAGCCATGCTCGACGCCCACGCCCGCTGGGCCGAAACCAGCGGCCGCGAAGGCGCTCCGGCCGATCTCTCCGGCATGGATTTGAGGCGCATTCCCGGGCTTTCCACCCGCCAGCTCACCGCCCTGTTCGCACCCGGCGCCGTGCTCTATGGGCTCGACCTCGAAGGCGCTTCGCTGCAGGGCTCCAATCTGTCGGGCGCCGATTTGCGCTCGGTGCGGCTGTGCGGTGCCGATCTGCGCGGCGTCAATCTCACCGGGGCGCGGCTGACCCGCTCGGACCTGCGCGATGCCCGGCTGGGGCCGCTGGTGATCGGCAATGACCGCCTGCTCGGCGCCCGGCTCGAAAAGATCGAGGCCCGTTACACCGATTTTCGCGGTGCCGACCTGCGCGGGGCCTCGTTCAAGGGCGCCGACCTCAGCTATGCCAATCTGCGCGACTGCCATTGCCGCGACAACGCCTTCGACGGCGTGATCCTGACCGGCTCCAAGCTGCCGCAGGCGCTGGTTGATGCGCTGATCAAAAAACTCTGAACTTTTTGGGGGTCGCGCGTTCGGACCGAAAACCGGCAGCCACTTTTCCTGAAAGACCTCTATCGCCCTGCCGCCGGCATCGGCTCGATCCGCGGCGCGGTGCGCTGACGGACGAATTGGCCCAGCCGCTGCAGCGACACCCGCGCCTCGGGCACATGGCTGTTGGCCTGAAAGACGTGCTGCATGCCGTCGTAGATTTCCACGCTGACCGGAACCCCGGCCTCGGCCGCCCGATCGCCGAGGCGGCTGGCGTCGTCGCGCAGCATCTCGAGCGAGCCGGCATGGACCATGATCGGCGGGAAATCCTTGAAATTGGCGAATACCGGCGAGGCATAGGCATCGGCCGGCGGCGCCTTTTTCAGATAATGGCGAGCGCTGACGAACAAGAGCTCCCACGACAGTGCGGTATCCTTAGGGGCGTTCTGCAAGACGCTCCAGCCCGACAGCGTCAGGTCGGCCCACGGCGACATGGCGAGCAACCCGGCCGGCATCGGCAGCTTGGCGTGGCGGATGGCCGTCAACACCGAAAACGCCAGGCCCCCGCCGGAACCGGACCCGGCCAGCACGATCGCCCCAGGCGGCATGCCGCGGGCAATCAACTGGCGGTAGGCGTCGAGCCCGTCGCGCACCGCGGCGGGGAACGGAAACTCAGGCGCCAGCCGGTACTGCAGCGAAAACGCCGTCGCCTCGGAGGCGTGCGCCAGCTTGGCAATCAAGGGGCGATGGGTTTCGGGCGAGCCGGAAATGTAGCCGCCGCCGTGGAAATACAGGATCAGCCGCGACGGCTGGCTCAGCTTGGTCTTGACCCATTCGCCCTTGACGGGCCCGAGGCTGACCGGCTCGAACACGCCGTCGCGCGGGGCGGCGCCGAAGCGGTCCGACAGATAGGCATATTGGCGGCGCAGCTCGGCAACGTCGGTCTCGGCTTCCACCGCGTGCGGCTTGGCCATACGCAGGTAGCGATCAAAAAACGAACTCTGCCAGCTGGGCATGTGACGCCATCCGAAAGACACCCACGGTTTACCGCAATCGTCCTGGCAAAAAAAGAAGAGCCGGGGAAAACCCCGGCTCTTCGTTAATCGGTCGGCGGCCTTTCCGGCCGATGCGTTAAGCAGCCTTGCCTTCGATGCTCTTCAGATCAGGGGCGCCGATGGCAATCTTGCGCGGCTTTTTCTCTTCCGGGATCAATCGCTCGAGGTCGACATGCAACAGGCCGTTCTCGAGGCGGGCGGCGCGCACTTCGACGTGCTCGGCAAGCTGGAAGCGGCGCTCGAAGGCGCGGCCGGCGATGCCTTGATAGAGGAAGGCGCGGGTTTCGCCCTCGACGGGCTCCTTCTGGCCGGTCACGGTCAAAACGCCTTCCTTGACCTCAAGCGAGAGGTCCTTCTCGGCGAAGCCGGCCACAGCCAGGGTGATGCGGTAATGGGTTTCGTCGGAGCGCTCGATGTTGTACGGGGGATAGCCGCCGGATTGCTCGGCGTAGCTGTCCATCAGGTCGAACAGGCGGTCAAAGCCGACGGTGGAGCGGAACAGCGGGGAAAAATCGAACGTACGCATGGTTCAAACCTCCTAGAAGCGTTTGCGTTGGCGGCCCTGCCCATGTGGGCCAGGACCATTTTCCTTGCCGCAAGCCTTTCGGCCTCGCGACGCCTATTGAGGTGGGGATCGGTCCGGCGCCTTTCAAGGGGGCCGGCGAATTTCATCGCCAAAATATTTATCGGCGAAATTTCACCAGCCGAACCGGTGCCACAACCCCAGCCCCCAGAGCAGCGCCAGGATGACGTAGTTCAGCACTTCGGTCTGGGCGTGGGTGAGGTCCATCCCAGTCGCCGACTTGATCAGGATGCGCAGCCACGCCCCTTCCTCGATGTTGTCGGGATTGCGCCAGCGCCCGGTGCGGATCAGCGCTTCGAAATTGTTGATGACGCAGGTATTGCGGTTCAGCGGCCAGTGCAGAACCATCACCGGCAGGAAGACGATGTAGAACGTCACGCCGGGCAACGCCCATCCGATCAGGATGTAGATGAGGATGGCGACGTGCAGCGCCAGGAAGGCGGTGCCAATGGCGTCGCGTTCACTCGGTCCTGACATCGGTGCCCCTTGCGGAAACTGAGTCGCACCATGCCTGTTGTGCGCGGCCCTGACAAATGGTCAAATTGAACGAGTTCGGATCGCAACCGGAAGGGCAAAATGGAAGCGCGGGTTGACACCATCATTCGTGAAATGGGCAAGCGGCTCGGCGTCAATTCGGGGCTCGGAGGCTCGTTGAAATTCGATTTTGGCGAACCCGGCAGCGTCTTCATTGACGGCAAATCCGAGCCCAATTCGGTGACCAGCGGCGACGGCAAGGCGGCCGATTGCACCATCACCCTCAGCCTCGACACCTTCGAGAAGCTGATCAGCCGCCAGCTCGATCCCACCAGCGCTTTCATGCAGGGCAAACTACGGGTCGCCGGCGACATGGGTCTCGCCATGAAGCTGTCGCCGATCCTGCAGCGCGCCCAAGGCTGACGACAGCACGGTTGACGTCGCGCCGGGTCAAGGCTCTTCTCCGCCTCTCGCAGGGGGAGCCATGGCGCATTCCAGAATCGATTTTCTCATCACGCGCGACGGCCGGCGCCTGCGCTATGGCGTGTTCGAGCCGGACACCGCGCCGCGCCGGGTTTGCGTGCTGCTCAGCGGCCAGACCGAGTTCTTCGAGAAATACCGCGAGGTCATCGACGAACTGAACCGACGCGGCTTCGCGGTGGCGACCTTCGACTGGCGCGGCCAGGGCGGCAGCGAGCGGGCCCTGGCCGATCCGCTCAAATGCCACGTCGGCAGCTTCGCCGAGTTCGATGCCGATCTGCAGTGTTTCATGGACGAGATCGTCGCCAGGCGGACCCAGACCCCGCCCCTGGTGCTTGCCCATTCGCTCGGCAGCCATCTGGCGCTTCGGGCGCTGCACGATCACCCCGGCCTGTTCCGTGCCGCAATCCTCGTCGCGCCGATGCTCGACATCGCCACCCGCGGCTATCCCGGCTGGCTGACCCGTACCATCACCGCGCTCTACGCCCGCACCGGCAAGGCCAACAGCTTCGCCTGGGGCATGGCCGGGCGCGATCCCTTCCACATCACCTTCGAACGCCAGCTCTGCACCTCGGACACCGCCCGGTTCGAACGCACCCAGGCGTTCCTGCGCGATCACCCGGACCTCAGGCTGGCCGGTCCGACCTGGGGCTGGATCGAAGCCGCCTTCCGCTCGATGGCCGAAACGGGCGCGCCGGGCTACGCCGAAGCAATCCGTACCCCAACGCTGATCATCGGCGCCGGCAAGGACCGCATCGTCAAGACCGAAGCCACCCGCCGCTTCGCCGCCTGCCTGCCCGCCGGGCGCTATGTCGAGTTCGCCGACGCCGAACACGAAATCCTGATGGAGCAGGACGCCATCCGCGCGCGCTTCTGGGCGGAGTTCGACGGTTTCGTGGAGGAGTGATGAGCCCCCTTCGGTCCTTGCGGACCACTTCCCCCACGGTCTACCTGCCGCTGATAAAGCCCTTGGGCCCGCGGGGGCAGAAAATCATTTCCGCAGCATCAACGCGTTGATGGCGCGTTCGAGATTCTTGCGGGCGCGGGTTTCGAGCGGACGGAAATCCGGCGTCTGGTAGATGTAGGCGCGGGCGGCGAAGCCCTTCAAAATCTTCAGCCGTTCGGCGCGATAGGTTGCGTCGTCAACGAAAGCGTATTCGCGGCGAATCTGTTCGGCGATCTCGGAGAAGCGCGGCTCGGGCGCGGCGAGGCTCGCCAGATCGACATCGACCAAGAGCCGGGCGCCGGGCTCGCGGGCAAAGGCCCCGGGCTTGGTGGCGAGGATCGCGTCCCTGACCTTGTCGGCGAGCCCCGTTTTGCCGAGCACGACAGCGGCCCAGGCGGCGCTTTTTTCTTCGTTATCGGGGCGCTTCGGATCATAGACCGCATCGTGGAACCACCACGCGATCGGCACCTCCGGCGGCATCACGCGGACGGTCTTCAGATGGCCGAGGCCCTCGGCGATGTGCTGCAGGGTGTGGTAGACGCGCACAGGTTCGCTGTAGCGCGCCGCCAACGCCTCGAACACACCCTCAGGCGGCTTCAATCCGGCCGCAAGAAAAGCGCGCGAAAACTGGTCTCTCAGAAGGAGGGTTGACGCGTTCATCCGTTGAGGAGATTCAGCACTTCGGCGTGAACGCGCATGTCGCCGGCCGCCACCACCCGGCCGCCTTCGGCGCAAGGCCCGCCGGTCCAATCGGTGATCACCCCGCCAGCGCCCTGCACGATCGGGATCAGCGCCTGGATATCCCACGGCTTCAGCCGCGCTTCCACCACCAGATCGACAAACCCCATCGCCAGCAGGCCGTAGGCGTAACAATCGCCACCGAACCGGCTCATCATCGACGCGTCGCAGAGGCGACGGAACAGAACCTGCTCGGCCTCGTCGAAATAGGACCAGGGATGGGTGGTCATCAGCACCGCTTGGGCGAGACTCGGGCAGGCGCGGGTCTGGAGTTTGGTGACACCATCGGGCGCCTGCAGTTCGGCATTATCGGGCGTGCCGATGAAGCGCTCGCGGGTGACCGGCTGATCCATGACGCCGAGAATCGGTGCGCCGTTTTCGTTGAGCGCGATCAGCGTGCCCCATTGGGTCTGGCCGGTGATGAAGGCGCGGGTGCCGTCGACCGGATCGATCACCCAGACGCGGCCGGTGGTGCCGGCTTTTTCCGGGAACTCTTCACCGAGGATGCCGTCCGCCGGCTTTTCGGCGTTGAGAATGGTGCGGATCGCTTCCTCGCCGCCCTTGTCGGCTGCCGTCACCGGATCGAACATCTCGCCCTTCGCCGCGCCCTTGTCGACGACCTCGATGCGGCGGCGGAAATAGGGCCGGATCACCGCACCAGCCGCGTCGGCGAGGCGGTTGATGAGGGCGATATCTTCCTTGGCGGCCATGGTTCGCAGTCCTTTGCTGGCCAGGGATATAGGCCAGCCCGGAGGCGGGCGGAAGCGGGCGATTTCGCCATTTCAGTCCGCGACCCTTGACAAATGTACCTACAAAATGTACGTACACTTTGCCATTACATGTGAGTTGACCCTTGCCTCCCGGGTGGGTTGTGAACATCATCCGGCCGGGGGCTGAATCGCATGAGTACGAAGGTCCGTTTCGAATTTGATCCGCGGAAATCGGCGTCAAATAAGCGCAAACACGGAATTGAATTTCCGGCTGTTATTCCCGTTTTCGCCGACCCGCATAAGAAGCTCGAGATAGAGGGATACGACCATGGAGAAATTCGATGGCGGACAATCGGAGAAATTGACCGGGTCGTCTTCATCGTCTCGCACACGATCCGCGAAGAAGACGAAATCGAAATCATCCGTATCATCTCGGCGCGGCCAGCTGGTCGTCGTGAACGTCGAGAATATGAAGAAGCTCCCTAAGCTTACGGATGATCAGAAACGGCAGATCGAGGCCCTGCGCGACCTGCCGGACGATCAGATCGATTTCAGCGATATTCCGGAAATGACCGAGCACAATGGCCCGGTCTACATCGGCCTGATGTACCGCCCCGGCAAGACCAGCGTCACCATCCGGCTCGATTCCGACATGGTCGAGTGGTTCAAGAAGCAAGGCAAAGGCTGGCAGACCAAGATGAACTGGGCGCTGCGGCTCTATTTCGCCAGCCATCGCAAGAAGGGCGCGATCGTCGGCGAGCCCTAGCCCTGGCGCATTCAAACCGCCCAAGAAAAAACCGCGGCGAGGAAGCCCCGCCGCGGTTTGGTTGATCAGCCCGCGTCCTGCTCGGCGCGCTGTTGGCGCTTTCTCTCGTTGGGATCGCGTTCGCGCTTCCTGAGGCGGATCGATTGCGGCGTCACTTCCACCAGCTCGTCGTCCTCGATGTAGGCGATCGCCTGCTCCAGCGTCATCGGCACGATCGGAGTGAGGCGCACGGCCTCGTCCTTCGACGTGGTGCGGATGTTGGTGAGCTGCTTGGCCTTGAGCGGATTGACGACAAGATCGTTGTCCTTGGCGTGCTGGCCGACGATCATGCCTTCGTAGATCTTCGTCCCCGGCACGACGAACAGCTTGCCGCGCTCTTCCAGGTACCACAGGGCATACGGCACCGCCGTGCCCAGGCCATTGGAGATCAGCACGCCATTGAGCCGCCCGGCGACCGCGCCCTTGTAAGGGGCATAGCTGTGGAACATGCGGTTCATCACGCCGGTGCCGCGGGTGTCGGTGAGGAATTCGCCGTGATAGCCGATCAGGCCGCGCGACGGCGCCAGGAACACCAGCCGCGTCTTGCCGGCGCCGGTCGGGCGCATGTCGGTCATCTCGCCCTTGCGGTTGGAAATCTTCTCGATGACGATGCCGGTGAAGGGATCATCGACGTCGATGGAGACTTCCTCGATCGGCTCGAGGCGGTCGCCGGTGGCGGGATCGCTCTGATAGATCACCCGCGGCCGCGAGATCGACATCTCGAAGCCCTCGCGCCGCATGGTTTCCACCAGGACGCCGAGCTGCAATTCGCCGCGGCCTGCCACTTCATAGGCACCTTCGCCGGTCTCGCTGACGCGGATGGCGACATTGCCTTCGGCTTCGCGCAGGAGGCGATCGCGAATGACGCGGCTCTGCACCTTGTCGCCTTCGCGTCCCGCATAAGGCGAGTCGTTGACCGAGATGGTCATCGCCAGGGTCGGCGGATCGATCGGGTTGGCATGGATCGGCGTTTCGACCGCAACGTCGCACAGGGTGTCGGCGACGGTGGCGTCCTGCAGGCCGGCGATCGCAATGATGTCGCCCGCTTCGGCCCGCTCCACGGGAACGCGCGCCAGCCCGCGGAAGGCGAGCAGCTTGGTCGCACGCGCCCGTTCGACAACGGAACCGTCACGATTCAGCGCTTTGATCTGCCGGTTGACCGTGATGGCGCCGGATTCGATCCGTCCGGTCAGCACGCGACCGAGGTAGGGGTCGGCTTCCAATGTTGTCACCAGCATGGTGAACGGGAACTCGTCACCCGCTTTTTCGAGCGGTTTCGGCTTGGGAACGTCTGCGACAATTCTGGCAAACAGAGGCGACAAGTCCTTGCGCACATCGTTGTCGAGATCGGCCACCGCCCAACCCTGGCGGCCGGACGCGTAGAGAACATGGAAATCGAGTTGATAATCGTTGGCTTCCAAAGCCAGGAAAAGATCGAAGATCGATTCCAGCGTTTCGGCCGGCTGAGCGTCCTGACGGTCGATCTTGTTGACCACCACGATCGGCTTGAGCCCGAGCTTCAAGGCCTTCGACAGCACGAATTTGGTCTGCGGCATCACGGATTCAGCCGCATCGACCAGCAAAACCACGCCGTCGACCATCGACAGGATACGCTCCACCTCACCGCCGAAATCGGCGTGACCGGGCGTGTCGACGATGTTGATGCGGGTGTCGCCCCACTCGACGCTGGTACACTTCGCCAAGATCGTGATGCCGCGTTCGCGTTCCAGATCGTTGGAGTCGAGCGCGCGCTCTTCCATGTGCTGGTTCTCGCGAACCGAGCCGGACTGCTTCAGCAACTGGTCGACCAGCGTCGTCTTGCCGTGGTCGACATGCGCAATGATTGCGATATTTCGGATGTTCATGCGGGGCGGCTTATAGCGGCGCCTTGCGTCATCGGCAACCGTGCCTGCGTCACGGGCCTAGAATTCGCCGACCGGCTTCAAATCCCACGCCGTATCCGAGTGGTAAACCGCCACCGCCGCCTTGATCGGCCCGCCAAATCCGGTCGCGACCTTGAGCGCCGCGGCGGTCGCCTTGACGTCGGCGTCGTGTTCCCCGTCGGTCACCGGATGGCCGGCACAGCGCTGATGCGCCACAACCACCACCGCGACGGGCGCATGGGCGCCGATCAGGAGCTTGATCTGGGCCACCGCGACCTGCCATTCGGCCTCACGCTCCGGCCGGCAGAGCCCGTCCGGCCCCGGCACACAAATCAAGTCAATCCCGTTTACGTCCAACAGCTTGCAGAGCCGGGCGTTGAGATCAACCTTACGCTGATGCAGCCGCCAGTCGGCGCAGGTCAGCGCGACGGCAAGCTTTTTGTGCGTCTTCCCCCACATCGGTGTCGTCTCCCCCTGGCACCCGAACGCCGCCTTCGCCAGGCGCCGCCCGCTAATTTATCGACGAGCTGCGGCGCCTTGACAACGGGGTGGGCGCGTCAAATTGGCGGCTCGCCAAATCTTGAGCAGCCCGGGACCCGTCCAGGCGTGCTAGGAATTGGTCCCCTTTACGAACCCAGGGCGCAGCGGATCAGCTGCCGCGCCGTTTCCTCCCTGTCCTCCCTTGCCTGCCGGATCTGAGCCATGAACATGAGATATGCCAATACGTTCGAAGGCCATCCGGGACGGATCCGGGACGCTGCCGGCCGCTTCCAACAACTTCCCCGCCGCACCCGCGTGGTCGCCATCGCCGCCGCCGTCGTGGTCGCGGGCGGCCTCGCCTACCTGATTTTCGGCGGCTCCGGCGGCAAGGACCACGCCCGCCCGCCGGCGCTGGTTGTAACCGCCCCGGCAACCGCCAAAGACGTGACGGCCGTCGAACACGCGGTCGGCACGGTCGTCGCCAATGCCACGGTTCAGGTCTCCGCCCAGGTCACCGGCCAACTCGTCCGCGCCGCCTTCCAAGAAGGCCAGATCGTCAAGAAAGGCGACCTGTTGTTCGTCATCGACCCGCGTCCGTTCCAGGCGGCCCTGTCGCAGGCCGAGGCCAACCTCGCCAAGGACGAAGCCCAGCGCGTCAACGCCGTGGCGACCCAGAAGCGCTACGACGCCCTTTACGCACAGAACGCGATCTCGTCGCAGCAAAAGGATTCTGCCGACGCCACCGCCAAATCGGCGATCGCCACCGTGGCCGCCGACGCCGCGATGGTCGCCACTGCCAAGCTCAATCTCGGCTATACCGAAATCCGCGCTCCCGTCGACGGCAAGACCGGCCCGATCCTGATCCAGCCGGGCAATCTCGTCAGCGCCAACGGCACCAGCCCACTGGTCGTGCTCACCCAGATCGAGCCGGTGAAGGTGTCGTTCTTCCTGCCGCAATCCGATCTCGGCGCCATCCAGGCCCGCGCGCGGGCGGGCAAGCTCGCCGCCATCCTCGATCCCAAGGGCGCCAAGCTCACCGCCAGCGTCGATTTCATTTCCAATCAGGTCAGCAACACCAGCGGCACGATCGAGCTGAGGGCCAATTTCGACAACCAGGACCACACCCTGGTGCCCGGCCAGCAGGTCGATGTCGACGTCACCCTGAACAACCTCACCAACGTCACCGTGGTGCCGCGCGAGGCGGTCAATGAAGGCCCCAACGGGCGCTATGTCTTCGTCGTCAGCGCCGAGATGAAGGCCGAGATGCGGCCGGTGACCGTGCTCTACGACGACGGCAGCACCATCATGGCGGTCAAGGGCGTCAAGCCCGGCGAAAAGGTCATCACCGACGGCCAGCTGCGCGTCATCCCCGGCGCCAAGGTCGCCACCGGCAAGGGGCGCACCAAGACGCCATGAACATTTCAGAACCTTTCATCCTTCGGCCGGTGATGACGACACTGGTCATGGCGGCGATGCTGATTTTCGGCATCTTCGGCTATTCCATGCTGCCGGTCAGCGAACTGCCGAGCGTCGATTTCCCCACCATCGTTGTGTCGGCGAGCCTTCCCGGCGCCGATCCGCAGACCATGGCGACGAGCGTCGCCAGCCCGATCGAGGCGCAGCTGTCGCAGATCGCCGGCATCGACTCGATGTCGTCGTCTTCGACCCTCGGCTCGACCCAGATCACCATCCAGTTCAAGCTCGAACGCAACATCGACGCCGCATCGCAGGACGTCCAGCAGGCGATCAGCGCGGTGCTGCGCAAGATGCCGCCGCAGATGAAAACCCCGCCGACCTTGCGCAAGGTCAATCCGGCGGACGCCCCGATCATCTTCCTCGCCATGAGTTCGTCGACCCTGCCGATGTCGAAGGTCGACGAATACGCCGAAACCCTGCTGGCGCGGCAGCTTTCGGTGCTCGACGGCGTCGCCCAGGTCAACGTCTTCGGTTCGCAACGCTATGCCGTGCGCGTCCAGGCCGATCCCGCCGCGCTGGCGTCGCGCCAGATCGGCATCAACACCCTGGCTTCGACGCTCGATGCGGTGAACCCCAATCTCGCCACCGGCTCGCTCAACGGCGATACCCGCACCGCTGTGATCGACGTCAACGGCCAGCTGATGAACGCGGCCGCCTATTCCAAGCAGATTGTCGCCTATCGCAATGGCGCCCCGGTGCGCCTGTCCGACGTTGCCGCGGTGTCCGACAGCGTCGAGAATGTCCGCACCGCCAGCTGGTTCAACGGCCACCGCTCGATCGTGCTCGCGGTGCTGCGCCAGCCCGGTTCGAACACCATCCAGGTGGTCGACGAAATCAAAAGCGTGCTGCCGCACTTCCTCGAGCAGCTGCCGGCCTCGGTGCGCCTCGACGTGGTGCACGACCGCTCGGACTCGATCCGCGACTCCGTCAACGACGTGCAGATGACGCTGATCATCGCCGCGATCCTGGTAGTGGCCGTGATCTTCGTGTTCCTGCGAACCCTGTCGGCCACCTTCATTCCCTCGCTGGCGCTGCCGATCGCGGTGATCGGCACCTTCGCCGGCATGAGCTTCCTCGGCTACAGCCTCGACAATCTGTCGCTGATGGCGCTGACGCTGTCGGTCGGCTTCGTGGTCGATGACGCCATCGTCATGCTCGAAAACATCGTGCGCCACATCGAGGCGGGCGAGACCCCGTTCGACGCAGCCCTTCGAGGCGCCAAGGAAATCGCCTTCACCATCCTGTCGATGACGGTGTCGCTGGCGGCGGTGTTCATTCCCGTGCTGTTCATGGGCGGCATCGTCGGCCGGCTGTTGCACGAGTTTGCCGTCACCATCGTGCTCGCCATCGTCATTTCCGGCATCGTCTCGATCACCCTGACGCCGATGCTGTGCTCGCGCTTCCTCAAGAACCAGCACGAGCATAATCCCAGCGCGTTCCTGAGGTGGAGCGAGCGCTCCTTCCAGGCGCTGCAGAGCGGTTATGAGCGCAGCCTCACCTGGGCGATCCATCACGGCCGCATCATCTTCTTCGTGTTCCTCGCCAGCCTCGGCGCCACCGTACTGCTGTTCTGGACCATGCCGTCGGACTTCATTCCCTCGGCCGACATCGGCATGATCACCGCCAACACCGAGGCGGCGAACGGCACCGGCTATCCGCAGATGGTCAAATATCAGGCGAAGATTGCCGCCATCGCCACCGCCGAACCGGGCGTGTCCGGGGTCATGACGTCGGTCAACAACTCGAACCAGGGCCGTCTCGTCCTGCACCTCACCGACCGCGACAAGCGTTCCAAGTCGGCCGACGAGATCATCCAGGACCTGCGCAAGAAGTTCGCCGGCGTCGTCGGCATCAACGCCTTCCCGCAGAATCCGCCGTCGCTGCGTATCGGCGGCATGCAGACCAATTCGCAATACCAATATTCGCTGCAGGACCTCGACATGAACGAGCTGCAGGACGTCACCCAGAAGCTGACCGCGGAACTGCGGACCAATCCGACCTTCCAGGACGTCGACAACGATCTGCGCCTGACCACCCCGACCGTGGCCGTCGATATCGATCGCGACCGCGCCGCCTCGCTGAGCGTGCTGCCGCAGGAAATCGAAAATGCGCTCGGCGCGGCGTTCGGCGGCCAGCAGATGTCGCAGATCTACACCAGCGCCGACCAGTACCAGGTCATTCTCGAACTTCTGCCGCAATACCAGACCGATCCCTCGGCGCTGTCGCGGCTGTATGTGGCATCGACCTCCGGCAATCTGGTGCCGCTGTCGGCGGTGACCAAGGTCGGGCATTCGACCACCCCGTTGTCGGTCAACCACGTCGGCCAGCTGCCGTCGGCGACGATCTCGTTCAATCTGGCGCCCGGCGCCGCCCTGTCGGACGCGGTGGCGGCCATCGGCAAGGCCAAGCGCGAGCTCAGCGTTCCCGACACCGTCCAGACCAGTTTCCAGGGCACGGCGGCGGCGTTCCAGAGCTCGATGAGCAACGTCGCGCTGCTGCTGGTGATCGCCATCATCGTCGTCTACATCGTGCTCGGCATTCTCTACGAGAGCTTCGTCCACCCGCTGACCATCCTCTCCGGCCTGCCGTCGGCGGCGGTGGGGGCGCTGTTGACCCTGCTCATCTTCGGCGTGCCGCTCAGCCTCTACGCCTTCGTCGGCATGATCATGCTGATCGGCATCGTCAAGAAGAACGCCATCATGATGATCGACTTCGCCCTGACGCGGCAGCGCGGCGAGGGTGTCGATGCGGCGACCGCAATCTATGAGGCGGCGACGGTCCGCTTCCGCCCGATCATGATGACGACAATGGCGGCCCTGATGGGCACGCTGCCGATCGCGATCGGCCTCGGCGCCGGCTCGGAAACGCGCCGTCCCTTGGGCCTCGCCGTGGTCGGCGGCCTGATGCTGTCGCAGCTGTTGACGCTCTACATCACACCGGTGATCTACATTTACATGGACCGGCTGGGCGAGCGATTTTCGCACCGCGATGCCGCCGCCGCGCCTCATCCGGCGGAATAGTTACTCCGCCGGCCGCGGGCGGTCGAACAGGCCAATAGCGAAAAGGCCGAACAGGTAGCCGCCCATATGCGCCTGCCAGGCGATCTGGCCGGTGCCGGCGCCGAAGCCGATCAGTCCGAAGATCAAATTGGTCGCCAGCCACAGGCCGCTGAAGATCAGGATCGGGCGCGAGAATACCGGCACCAGGCGGACGCCGGCCGGCGCCCCCGGCCAGCGCATCATGCGGAAGCTCGCCGCCATCAGGCCGGAAATCCCGCCCGAGGCCCCGATCATGCCGTCGGCCGTGCCCCAGGTCAGCGCCAGTTCCATCAGCGCCCCGGCGACACCTGCCGCCAGGAAGAACACCAGGAACAGCCCGCCGCCGAGCCGGCGCGCCACCACCGGTCCAAACGCCAGCAGCCAGGCGCAATTGACGATCAGATGGAAAAAGCCGCCATGCAGGAACATGTGGCTGACCAGCGGCAGCACCAGCTCGAGCGGCGGCACGCTGTGGATGTACTCGGCGGTATAGCGCGCTGGAATGAAGACATAGGGGACCAGTAGCTCGTCCGGCACCGGAATGAAGGTCACGGCGAGGTGGATGGCGATCAGGAGGGCGATCAGCCAGAGCACGCTTTTCGGGGCATGCAGGAACGGTTCGCGCGGCGGCTGGGACGGGAGGAATGCCATCGGTTCTCTCGGTAGTGTGCGTCTCATATAGGGACGGCGTGCCCGTTCGTGAAGGCACGACCGCCGCCAGGGCGGCGCTGAAGGCCCGGCGGCCGCGCCAGCGTACCACTGTGGGACGAAATCGCCCCGGGTCCCGGCGCCGCGGATGGCACGGGCGTTGCTCCAGGACGGGCGACACCTTTGGACGTCAGCCGATGCCGCTCCGTTTCAGGCTCATGCTTCTCGCGACCGTCGCCGTGACGGGCGGTGCCTTTGCGGCCGACTACAACAACGCCGCCAGCTACAACAGCGGGTACGGCATGACGGCCGGCCAGGAAAACCAGGCGGTCAATCCGAGCTTGCGCGACCAGAATGGTAATCTGACCCTCGTCAACGGCCAGTTCACCTCCTCGAGCTTCTCCAAGCAGACCGGCGTACAGGCGATGGGCACCATCAGTTCCGGCACGCTGTCCGCACTTGGCACCTCGCAGGCCGGCGTCGGCACCACTTATGGCACGGCAACTGCAATAGGCAATTCGCTCAACGTGGTCACGGTCGGCAACAACAACACCGTCGTGGTCAATTCGAGCCAGATCAACAACGGCAACCAGAGTGCCAACGTCAGCATCAATGGGAGTTCCGGCAAATGACGGCCCGCGGTCGCAAAAACCTCTTCCGGACCTTGGCGTTGGCCTCGGCGGCCGTCGCGCTGGCGGGCTGCGTCAGCCCCGTTCCGCTGGCCAATGGCACCTATACCGCGCCGATCGGCGGTGCCCCGGTGATCAGCAATGAAACGGCCTATTCGCCGGCGCTGCGCTGCCTGTCCCGATATACGGCACAGCGCCCCTTGCGTATCGCGGTGGGACAGATCGCCGACTACACCGGCAAGGCCGAAAGCGACAACTCGGGCCGCAAGATCACCCAGGGCGCGGCCCTGATGGCGATGAGCGCCCTGTCCAAAGCCGGCGTGCCGATGGTCGAGCGCTTCGACACCTCGGTCGCCGAGATGGAACTGAAGTATTCCAACAACAAGCTGATCGGCGACGACCATCAGAGCCTTGACCACCAGGCAGGCGATTATCGCCGCATCATGGCCGGCTCGATCCCGGGTTCGAACTACTACATCGTCGGCGGCATCACCGAGCTGAACTTCAACATCCATTCGATCGGCGCCAGCGGCGACGGCGGTGGGGTTGCCACCAATGCGCTCAAGGGCACGATCGGCGGTTCGCTTTATGTCATGAACATCGGCATCGACCTGCGTCTGGTCGACACCAACACGCTCGAAGTCGTCGACGTCATCAGCTACCAGAAGCAGATCATCGGCCGCCAGATTTCCGCCGGCGTGTTCGACTTCCTCGGCCAGAACTTTTTCGACGCCTCGGTCGGCGAAAGCGCGCTCGAGCCGATCCAGCTCGCCGTGCGCACCACCATCGAACGCGCCGTGCTCGAAATGACGAGCCGGCTCTACCACGCCCCGCAGGCGGCCTGCGGCGGCACCGTCGCATCCGATCCGCTCAACGACGGCCGCACCGTCGCTTCCAATCAGGAGAATCACAATGACAGGTCTCGCCAGGAGCCTTATCGCTGGCTCGGCAATTCTGATGGCGCTGCTGAGCCCGGCCTGCGCGGAGGACTCCAGCAATAAGCCGGCGAGCGGCAGCCAGATCCTCAACGGTCAGGTGCAGCTCAACAGCTCGATCTCGACGCTCAACACCACCATCGATCATGTCGGCGGCGACGTCAGCGTCCAGTCGGTGGCAGCGGGCAATGTCGTCGACATCACGACGATGAACGACACCACCGTCGACTCGAGCCAGTACACCAACGCGGCCCAGGTCACCTCCACCGCCAACGCGACGATCAACAACGTCGCCGGCTCGGTCGGCTTCGTCAATCAGGCGGTGTGCAACTCGGCCTCGGTCTCCACCGATCCGGCCCTGACCGCAGTCACCAACTACCAGCAGTGCGCCGGCCAGGACCCGACCGCGACGTCCAACGTCACGCTCGCCAACATCAACGGCTCGGTGTCGATCGCCAACTCGGCCATCGCCAACAATTTCGAAGCCGACAGCAACGCCGGCACGATGCCGATCAACAACAAGCAGATCAACACCTCCACCACGGTTTCCTCCACCACGGCCAACGTGTCCAACGTCGCCGGCACCGTGTCGGTATCGTCCACCGCGGTCGGCAACAACGCCCAGATCGTCCACTATTCCACCACGCCGTAAGGGTTCACAGACGCGGCACCGTCCGGGGGCTGTCGAGAGCCGCGCGAAAGAGGGAGGGCCACCGGTCTTCCCTCTTTTTCTGTTTCTGCTATTCAAGGCCCATGCTCAGCACCATCCTGTGGGACCATGACGGCGTCCTGGTTAACACCGAGCCGCTCTATTTCCGCGCCACCGCCGACGTTCTGCGCCAAACCGGCGTAACCCTGACGCTGGCCCAGTACCAGCAATTCCATCTCGTCGAGTCGCGTGGGTCCTGGCATCTGGCCGGGCACGTCGACGACCGCGAGATCGCCCGCCTCAGGGCCGAACGCAATGCGCGCTACACCGAACTGGTGACCACCGGCGATGTCCTGATGCCGGGGGCGATCGATCTGCTGAAGCGCCTGAAAGCCCGTTACCGCATGGCGGTGGTGACCTCGAGCCTGAAGGGCCCGTTCGAGGCGATCCATCGCGCCAGCGGGCTCCACGATCTCATCGAATTCGCCCTCACCCGCGAAGACTACCGGGAATCGAAGCCCGATCCCGAACCCTACCTTGCCGCCGTGGCCCGGCTCGGCGTCGCCAAGGAAAGCTGCGTTGTGGTGGAAGACACCCAGCGCGGCCTGATGGCGGCGCGGGCGGCCGGATTGCGCTGCTGGATCATCCAATCCGAAATGGCCGCCGGCTTGTGCTTCGACGGCGCCGAACGCCAGTTCCCATCGCTGGCCGCGGTCGGCGAGGCCCTTCTCGCAGACGTGACGACGGGCACCCTGGACTGAGGCAGCCGACGGCCTAAGCTGGCGCGCCTATTCGGACGAGGGTGTTGCGTATGACTTCGTTTTCGATTCAGCCGAGCCGCCGGGCGGCCCTGTTCGGCCTGATCGGTGTTGCGGCGGCCGCCAATGCCGCGCCCGCCCCCGCTATCAAGCTGCCGCGCTGGCGCGGCTTCAATCTCCTCGAAAAATTCACCAAGGCGATGAACGCGCCCTATCGCGAGCAGGACTTCGATTTCATCGCCGCCTTCGGTTTCAATTACGTACGGTTGCCGCTCGACTATCGCATCTGGACCGACACCGACGGGACCATCCGCGAAGCGCCGCTGAAAGACATCGACGAAGCCATCACCTTCGCCCGCAGTCGCGGCATTCACGTCACCCTGTGCCTGCATCGCGCTCCCGGCTATTGCATCAATCCGCCCAGGGAAGCGCTCGATCTTTGGGGCGACGACGACACCGCCCGCATCGCCTTCGCCGCGCAGTGGAAGATGTTCGCCGAGCGCTATCACGACATTCCGGCCGACGTCCTGTCGTTCAATCTCGTCAACGAACCGCCGTCGACGACGGAAGAGCGCTATCTGCGCGTCGCCAAGGTGGCGGTCGACGCCATCCGGCAAGTGTCGCCCGAACGCCGCATCATTGCCGACGGGCGCAGCGGCGGCGCAACGCCGACACCGCTTCTGGCGCAACTCAAAATCATGCAGGCCGGGCGCGGCTACAGCCCGTTCCAGCTCTCCCATTTCCGCGCCGGTTGGGTAGAGGGCAGCGACAACTGGCCGGTGCCGACATGGCCGCTGCTGCTCGGGAACGACACCATCGATCAGGCACGGCTGTGGCGCGAAAACGTCGAACCCTGGAAACAGCTCGAAGCACAGGGCGTCGGCGTGTTCATCGGCGAATGGGGCGCCTACAACAAGACGCCGCACGCCGTTGCGCTGCAATGGATGCAGGCCTGCCTGGACAACTGGAAAAAGGCCAATCTCGGCTGGGCGCTGTGGAATCTGCGCGGCGACTTCGGGCCGCTCGATTCCCAGCGCAGCGACGTCACCTATCTCGAACACGGCGACCTCAAGGTCGACGTCGAAATGCTCGACCTGCTGCGGCGCTACTAAT
The DNA here is from genome assembly GCF_056722145.1 of Rhizomicrobium sp. NCBI lineage: Bacteria > Pseudomonadati > Pseudomonadota > Alphaproteobacteria > Micropepsales > Micropepsaceae > Rhizomicrobium > Rhizomicrobium sp. The sequence goes on from NZ_JBWZET010000262.1 coordinate 22,325, forward strand.
CCATAAAGATTTTGGGGCTGAAGCCCGCCGCCCGCCCGGCTACGCTTGCCCGATCGAGGGAGGGCGGCCATGAGCCTTGTCGGCAATTTGAGCGTCTGCGCATTTCTGGCGGTGACGGATCGCGATCGTGCCAAGGCGTTTTTCGGCGACGTGCTCGGACTGACGCTGACGTCCGAGGACCCTTATGGCATCGAGTTTGCGCTCGCCGGCGCCCGCCTGCGGCTGACGCCGCTGCCCGACCATCAGCCGCTCCAGCACACCGTACTCGGCTGGAACGTGGCCGACATGCGCGCCACCGTGGAAGCCTTGACGGCGGCCGGCATCCAATTCGAGCGTTACGGGTTCCTCGAACAGGACGATCTCGGCATCTGGCAAAGCGGCAAGGCCAGCGTCGCCTGGTTCAAGGACCCGGACGGCAACGTGCTGTCGATCTCGAGCCTTTGACACCTCGGCTTTGCCGACGGCAATCCCTGGATTATGGTCCCTTCCACCATAGTGCGAGGGCCACTCGATGAAACACGCTTTGTTGGGTTTGCTGATCGCCGTCGCACCGGCTTTCGCCGCGCCGACGGTGACCCACGTCGCCACCACCGACAAGACCATCACCGGCCAGACCATCACGGCGCCCGAGCACCCGACCGTCATCACCACCATCATCACCTTCCAGCCGGGCGACAAGACGATCGTCCATAAGCACCCGTGGCCGCATTACGGCTACATGCTGGAAGGGGTGCTCACCATCACCAACACCGAAACCGGCCAGCACTTCGACCTCCAACCGGGCGACTTCCTGGTCGAGATGCAGAACACGCCCCATTTCGGCGAAAACCGCGGCACGGTGCCGGTCAGGATCCTGATCGTCGATACCGTTCCGGCCGGCGTGGCTTCCAATTCGGTGCCCGCCCCCTGATGGTTAAGCAAGGATTGATGCGAGCCTGTCGCCAGCTATGGTTGCACTTATTGTTAACGATCCCAACGGCATTCTATTCCCGCATTTGAGGCATTTTCCGTGGCTCGCGAACACCGACCGGCACTGATCCTCACGTTCTGCCTCTTCGCCTTGTGGGGCGTCGGGCACCGGCTTTATGACACGCTGGTTCCGGAATTCGCGCAAGGCTTCGCCCTCGATGCCCGCGAGCTGGTGCTGACCCAAAGTGCCTACAGCCTCACCTATTTCCTGATCGCCATTCCCGCCGCCATTTATGCCCGCGCCTTCGGCTCCAAGGCGGCGATCGTGTTCGGGCTCGGCGCCTGGTGCGTCGGCGCCTTCCTGTTTTATCCGGCAGCACTGCAGGGTGCGTTCGGTTTCTTCCTGTTCGCCGCCGTGGTGATGAGCTGCGGCTACCTGTTCCTCGAGATCGGTGCCAATCCGCTGATCGCGCGCATGGGGCCGCCCGAGACCGCAACCCTCAGGC
>NZ_JBWZET010000263.1:0-8910 GCF_056722145.1 Rhizomicrobium sp.
AGGCGCATGCCGCATTCACCACCCGGCGGATGATCTCCTCGTTGGCGAGGTTCGACGCCTCAAATCGGGCGCGCGCTTCGTCGAGACCGTGGAATACGGTCCCGGCCGACAGCCGGGCGGCGGCCGCCGGCGGCTGAACGTTGCCGAGCATGGTGGCGCGGACCTGATAATCCGGGCCGAATCCGTCGGCCCCGTCGTGCGACTGGTAGATGCGCAGACGCTGCTCGACGAGGTCATAGACCCCGGCCGGGCAATCGCCGCCGATCACGTTGACGCCGATCTCGATCGCCCGCTCGCGGCTGATCTGCTCGCTGTGCGGCATGGTACCGGCGACCAGGAAATCAGTCAGGGCGCAGGCTTCGTCCCGGCCGAAATGCGCCTTGTTGAGGAGTTCGCAGGCCCGCGCCCGCGCCGTCTTCATTTCCTTCTCGGCGAGATAGCCCAAGAGCACGATCTCGTCGTCGATGCTGGCGAGCGGCTTTTCCTTGAGCAGGCGGATGTAGGACTCGATCGGGAAGCCGTAGAACTGGGTGTCGATCGGACCGAGGCAAGCATACTTGCCCATCACGATCTTCTCGCACGCCAGCCCGACGATGGTGCCGGCGCTCATGGCGCAATAGGGCACATAGGCGGTGGTGTTGGGCCGGTCCTTGATGGCGGCCGCGATCAACTCGCAGGCGAACGCCTCGCCGCCCGGGGTGTGCAGGACGAAATCGATCGGCCGGTCGGGCGGACAGGCGCGAATCTCGGCCAAAATCTCGAACGCCTCACGGGTGGTGAGATAGCGGCGCTGGTCGGTGGGATAGTCACGCGGGTGACCAAAGTCGTGAACGATCGGAATCACCTTGCGGGCTCCGGCCTCGCTCGCGCCGGTCGGCGGAAACCCGGGTTTCGGGATACCGATCGCCGCAGTGGCACGATTTGCCGCAACCGGCACCACCGGCGCCGTGACCGGCTCGGTGAGGTAGGTCGCGGTGGGCACCGCAGACTCGAGGACCTTGGCCGCCGCCACCGGCGTTAACACCCTGCTAACGTTTGGCAGGGCTGTCGCAGTCGGCGGTTCACGAAATGTCTTCGGCATGGCCGCCGCCGCTCGGGCCCGGCCCCGGCGAATCTGACTGACCACCAAGATCAACAGCAGCGAAATCGCCGTCAGACAGACGATGGCGATCAATACTTTCGGATCGGTACTCACGATGCCCCCACCCACTTGTGTTCTGTGGAGACATCATACCGGCGCACCGCGTCGACGGAAAGACAAAGCGCGAATCAGCCCTTCTTTCCACCGCAACGGAAGTCCGCCGCCACCGCACCCGCTCGCGAAATATTTCCAAATAAACGCACAGGAAATGCGGTGCGGCAAATTGTCATGCTGCTTGTTTAGGAGTTTGCCAGGGCCGATGAGCGACACTCCGCGCGACTCGCCAAACACATGCAACTGGCTGATTTGCATCACTGTTGCGGTTTGCACGCAGGTTGGCAGGGGCTCTGAAACAGGCTAAAGGGGGTGCCATGAATCGACTTGACTGTGCCAGACACGCACCAGCCATCTCCCTTCTTGCAGCACTCGCCATTCTCTTTGGTGCGTCTGCGGCTGAAGCGCGTACCACCTCGCACCGCCACCATGCGGTCCCCGTAACCCACGCCCGTCATGCGGCCGTGCCCGTTCCGACGCCTCGGCCTTCGCAGGTCGCCGTCACCGCGACGCCCACGCTGCAGGACACGGGCGTCGTCCTGTCCGACCCGACGCTGTCGATCGTCGCCCAGGATCAGCCGGCGGTGATGGAAACACCGAGCATCATCCGGCCCGCCCGTCACGTTTACTGTGTCGAGTTCGCCCGCCTCGCCTCCGGCATCGCCCTGTTCGGCGACGCCAAGACCTGGTGGGACCAAGCCCGCACTCAATATGCCCAGATCGCCAATCCGGCCGCCGGCGCGGTGATGGTGTTCGCCAGCCGCCGTTCAATGCGCGCCGGCCACGTCGCCGTGGTCAAGAAGGTGGTCTCGTCGCGCGAAGTTCTGGTCGACCACGCCAACTGGGGCCGCGACGGCAGCATCTATCTCAATGCGCCGGTGATCGACGTCAGCCCCAACAACGACTGGTCGATGGTCAAGGTATGGAACACCCGTGCCAACACCATGGGCACCACCGCCTATTCGCTGAAGGGCTTCATCGCCCAGCGCTTCGCCGCCAACTGAATTTTCCGCCCAGCGGACAGCAAAAACCCCTCGTCTTGCGGCGAGGGGTTTTTGTTTGGGTCCTTCGAGACGCTCACTTCTTCGCCGGCTGCCATTCCGTTTTGCCAGCCCGCCAGAACATGAAGGCGATGCCGTCGGCGGTCAGCGCATCGGTCTGGGATTTGGTCGAGCCGATGCCGTGGCCGGCCTCCTCGTCGATCCTGAGCAGTACCGGATTGGGGCTCTTGGCGGCGAGCAGGGCGGCAGCAAACTTGGCCGGCTCCCACGGCGACACCCTGGGATCGTTGAGGCCGGTGGCGATCATCACCGCCGGATAGGCGACGCCCGGCTTCACATGCTGGATCGAGTCCATCATCAGCAGGTTCTGGAAGCCGGCTGCGGTGGTGACGGTGCCGAATTCGGGGATGTTGGGCGGGCCGTTGGGCGAAAATTCGGCGCGCAGCGTGTTGGCCGCCGGCACCAGATCGAGCACGCCGGCGAACAGATCCGGGCGCTCGGTCAGGGCGCGCCCCATGGTGATACCGCCGGCCGAGCCGCCGATGATGAAGAGCTTGTCTTTGGTGGTGACGCCGCGCGCAATCAGGTCTTCGCCGCAGGCGATGATGTCTTCCCAGGTGTTGTGCTTGTTGGCGTCCTTGCCGCCGAGCCGCCAGGCCTCGCCCAGCTCGCCGCCGCCGCGCACATGGCAGACGACGTAATTGATCCCCTCTTTCAGCGCCGCCGCCCGCCGCGACGAGAAATCGGCGAGTTCGGAGATGCCATAGGAGCCATAGGCCTCCACCAGGGTGATCGCCGCACCGGTATTGGCTTTGGGCCGGATCAGCGAGAACGGCACCTGGACGCCGTCTTTGGCCTTGGCGGTGAGATCGCGGACGGAGTAGCCGGCGGCATCGATGTCGCCTTTGACCCCGAGATGGAGGTCTTCGAAACGGCCGGTTGGCGGGTCGTAGCGATAGGAGGTCGGCGCCACCACCCAGCTCGACATCTGCAACGCGGCGCCGGGCACACGCGGATCGGTGAACATTTCGGCGATGTGGCCGTTCATCGGCAGCGCGATGGTCTCGATTTTGGTGGTACCAGTCGGCACCCGCAACAACTCGGAATAGGCGCCGCGACGCGCCAGGATGTACACGCCATCGGCCGCGGTCTGGACGGATTCGATCACCCGCGCCGGATCGGCCGGCACCAGCACTTTGGCCGCCGACAGCGGCTCGCCTGCGTGCAGCGCCAGCACCTGGAATGTCGGCGCGTTGTTGTGGCTGAGCAGGAAGAGGTCGTCGCCGCGACTGGCAGCGGCGGTGATGCCGTCGGCGCGATCAAACAGGAGTTTCCATGGCGCGGCGGCGGTTGCGGCGGCGGCGGCCGGCGCGGTCCACGCCTTCAACTCGTTCTCGACGCCATTATACGACAGCAGCACGCCGATGCTGGAGCCGGGCGTCAGATCGATCACCGGCGTCTCGTCGGGCTTGAACGAGGTGCCCTGGCCGATGCCGTTGCCCGCCACCGCAACCGGATCGCTGCGCAGGTCCCAGGCGACCGCGGTGGCGTTCTTATACTTGTTGATCTCGTCCTCGCCGGACGCGAGCTTCTTCAAGCGGATGAAAAAGACGGTCTTGGAATCGGCGCTCCATGACGTCGCCCCGAAATCGGCGCGATCGATCGGGCCGGCAATCTGCTTGCCCGAGACGGCGTCGTAAACCGAAATCTCGGCCGCTTCCGAGCCACCCTCGGAAATACCGACCGCCACTTTGGAGCCGTCGGGCGCGGCGAGGAAATAATTGATGGCAAATGGCTTGCCGCCATGGGCCGCGCGCAAGCCGGCGATATCGACGATTTTGCGCGGGCCGTTTGCATCGCGCACCATCAGATCGAAATTGTCCGACCCGGGCGTGCGCTCCTCGTAAAAGGCGCGGCCGCCGTAAGTGGCAAAGCCGTTGATGAAGCCGAAGCTGCCGGTGAAGGCGGCGATACGGCGGCCGAGATCGGCGCGCGGGGCAATGCCATCGATCAGCGAACGCGTATAGGCGCCTTGCGCCTTCATCCAATCGCGCGTTTCCGGCCCGAGCGCCTCCATGTAGCGGTAATTGTCGGTGACCTTGTGGCCGAAGAAGATTTCGGCCACCGGCTTGACCGGTGGCGCCGGCGGCTGGCTACCGGCCGAAGCGGCGGACATTGCGAGCATGCTGGCGGCGAGAAGAAGCATCGCTTTCATGGCGGGTTCCTGTTTGCGTGCGGGCGAGAGGCTAGGGTTTTTGCCTGACCGGCGAAACTCAAGTTTGCTCGATCAGGGGATTGACGCGGAGGAAACATCCGCTCAGAGGATGCGGCTGTCATACGCCCAATGCAACAAGGCTTGGCGCTGGCGCGGACGGCAGAAGACATCGCCGGGATCGCAATTCTTTCTCAGTTGCGCGACATGCCGGGCGATCTGCCTCCAGCGCGTGATCTGGCGAGCGTCGTCATCCATCCGCCGGCCCATATAATAGCGGCAATACCACTGGAACCAGCCGCGCGGATCGTCGGGATGAATCCAGCCCTTGCGCCGCCAGTCCGACAACGGCTGGCTGGCATCGACACCGAAATAATTAAGCTTCGAATTTTTGCCGGCCGGTGACAGCTTGGCCTTGGTAAACCAGTCGGCGGGAAATTCGGCGCCGCAATCGGTCATGTATTTGCCGCCGAAAACGCCGAGCTCCAACATCAGCTTCGGCGTCAGCTGCGGCCGGAACGCCGGATCGAAGTCACGCCCCACCGGCGCCACGCGCACGTAGCGGTAGTTCGTCTGCATTTTGTCGTTAACGATGACGGTAACGATGGCGGCATGACCTCGCGAGTCCGGCGCCAGAGTACCCGATTTTGCCGGGTGAGATCACGCTGCGCGAGGATCCGGCAACAGGTCGGTGAAGCGCGTCGGCGGCTCGATTTCGGAGGCATCGGCCCGGGTGAGCAGCGCCGTCAGGCGGCGAATGCGCTCGAAAATGGCACCGGCCGGCGCCTCAATGCCCTGATCGCGGTAGATCTTGCGGATATAGTCGCGCACATCGCGCACCGTCGGCAGCGTTTCTTCCGCGTCGTCCGGCAGGTCAAGCTCGAATTCGACCTCGAACCGCTCGAACAGCTCGTACAACTCCATGGCTAAACCCCATTCTTTGCGCACCGGTCTTGCTGCGCCGGCCTGCAACACCAAGGTCTAGTCGCGCCGGGTAAATAGAGGGTTGGCGACTGCGCGACAAAAATATGAATTTCCTGCATGGTGCAACACAAGGATGCTGCAGCGACAAAGCGAGGACAGAATGATGAAGGCGTTGGTTGGCGTGATCGCGGCGGCATTGATGGCCGGCGCCTCGTGGGCGGGTGCGGTCCACTGCGGCAAGCTGCTCGATGTGCGCAGCGGCAAAATGCTCGCCGATCAGGTCGTGGTGTTCGATGCCCAAGGCGTGATCACAGCGGTCGGCCCGGCGGCAACCACCAAGCTGCCTGACGGCGTCAAAGCCACCGATCTCGGCGCCCTGACCTGCCTGCCGGGGCTGATCGATGCCCACGTTCACCTCACCGAAAACGCCTCCGACCAAGGCTATCAGTCGCTCGGGATTTCGCTGCCGCGTCACGCCACCATCGGCGTCAAGAATGCCCGCATCACCTTGATGGCCGGCTTCACCAGCGTGCGCAATGTCGGCGCCGACGGCTATGCCGACGTGGCGGTGCGCGATGCCATCAATGCCGGCGACGTGATCGGCCCGCGCATGCTGGTGTCGGGTCCGATGATGTCGATCACCGGCGGCCACGGCGACGAGAACCTGCTGCCCTACGACTATCACCGCACCGCCGAGGGCGTTGCCGACGGGCCCTGGGCGCTGCGGGCCAAGGTGCGCGAGATCGTTAAATACGGCGCCGATCTGATCAAGATCGCGGCCTCGGGCGGCGTTCTGTCGAAGGGCGATGCGGCCGGCGCCGAACAGTTCAGCTACGAGGAAATGAAAGCCATCGTCGACGAAGCCCACAAGCTCGGCCGCAAAGTTGCTGCCCATGCCCACGGCACCCAGGCGATCAAGGACGCCATCCTGGCCGGCGTCGATTCGGTCGAGCATTCCAGCCTGATCGACGCCGAAGGCATCAAGCTGGCCAAGGCGCACGGCACCTTCCTGGTGTTCGACATCTACAACGACGATTTCATCCTCTCGGAAGGGCTGAAAAACGGCATGCTGCCGGAATCGATCGAGAAGGAAAAAGCGATCGGCCGGCTGCAGCGCGAGAATTTCCGCATCGCCTATCAGGGCGGCGCCCGCATGGCGTTCGGCACCGACGCCGCCGTCTATCCCCATGGCGACAACGCCAAGCAATTCCTGAAGATGGTGCAATGGGGCATGCCGCCGATCGAGGCCATCCGCGCCGCCACCCTCAACGCCGCCGAACTGATGGGCTGGAAAGACAAGGTCGGCGAACTGGCGCCGGGCCACTATGCCGATCTGATCGCGGTTGCCGGCGATCCTTTGGCCGACGTCACGGTGCTGCAGCACGTCGCCTTTGTGATGAAGGGCGGCGCGGTGGTGAAAACGCCCTGATATAATGCACCAAATCCCCTCGTTTCCGCGCCCCGCCGGCAGGACTATGCTGGCGCCGCGGTTCGGGGGGATTACGCATGGGCCATGCGCTTCCGTATGTTCTCGCTGCCTTGTGCATTCTGGCGATCACCTATCGCACCTACGGCGTGTTTTTCGTCACCAAGGTTTTGCGCGCCGATAACGGCAAGCCGACGCCGGCGCATCTGTTTGCCGACGGCAAGAATTATGTGCCGACACGCAAATGGGCGACGGCCGGCCAGCATTTCGCGGCGATCGCGGCGGCGGGGCCCTTGGTCGGACCGGTGCTGGCGGCGCAGTTCGGCTTCTATCCAGGTTTCATCTGGCTCCTCGCCGGCGCGGTGATCGGCGGCGCGGTACACGACACCGTGGTGCTCTACGCTTCGATGCGGATGAAAGGCTTGTCGCTGTCGGAAGTGGCGCGCGCCGAACTCGGACCGGTGGCGGGCTGGTGCACCGGGCTGGCGATGCTGTTCATCATCACCGTGACCATGGCCGGCTTGTCGATGGTCGTGGTCAACGCGCTGGAGCACAATCCCTGGGGCACCTTCGCGGTGTTCGCGATTGTCCCGATTGCCATTGCGCTGGGGCTGTCCGAGCATTTTCTCGGCGTGTCGAAATGGGCCACGCTGATCGCGGTCGGTGCAGTGATCGCCGGCGTCCTGGCAGGGCCTTACGTGGACCACACCGCGCTCGGCGCGTGGCTTACGCTGAACAAACAAACCCTCTGCATCATCCTGCCGCTCTACGCCTTCCTGATGAGCGCGCTGCCGGTGTGGCTCCTTCTGACGCCGATCGGCTATCTCTCCAGCTTCATCAAGGTCGGCGTTTTCGTGGCGCTGATCGCGGGCGTGATTTTCGTCAATCCGGTGATCCATTTCCCCGGCTTCATCGGCGCCTTTGCCGGCGGCGGGCCGGTGGTCGCCGGACCGGTGTGGCCGTTCGTGTCGATCACCATTGCTTGCGGTGCGATCTCGGGCTTTCACGCCTTTGTCGGTTCCGGGGTGACCCCAAAAATCATCGACAAATGGGCCGACATCCTTCCCGTCGCCTTCGGCTCGATGCTGGTGGAATGCCTGGTCGGCATCCTGGCGCTGGTGGCGGCGTGTTCGCTTCATCCCGAAGACTGGTTCGCCATCAACGCCGCGCCGGCCGCGTTTGCCAAGCTCGGCCTGCATCCGGTCGAGTTGCCGCGCTTTGTGCAGGAGATCGGCATCGATCTGGCCGGGCGCACCGGCGGCGCCGTCACGCTGGCCGTCGGCATGACCAACATTTTCACCGCGCTGCCCTGGTTCAAATCGCTGGCGGCCTATTTCTTCCAGTTCGTGGTGATGTTCGAGGCGGTGTTCATCTTGACCGCGGTCGATTCCGGCACCCGCATCGCCCGCTATCTGCTGCAGGATCTGTCGGGCACCTTCTGGGCGCCGCTGCGCCGCGTCGACTGGCCGCCCGGCATGCTGGCAACCAGCGCGGCAGCCTGCCTGATGTGGGGCTATCTGCTGGCGTCAGGCGACATCGCCTCGATCTGGGCGCTGTTCGGGGTCTCGAACCAGCTGATGGCGGCGGTCGGACTGATCATCGGCGCCACCGTCATTCTGAAACTGTCGCGGCGGTTCCGCTATGCGCTGACCTGCCTGATCCCACTCGCCTACCTGTTCGTGACGGTCTACACCGCCGGCCTCTGGATGGTGCGGCACGTCTATCTCAATCCCGCCGCCAAAGGCTTCAATCTCTTCAACGGCACCATCACCATCATCGAACTGGGGCTGGGCGCGGTGATCCTCGTGACGGCGATGGCGCGCTGGATCAGGATGCCCGCACGGATTGCTTAAGCCGTCAGTCGGTGTCTTTCTTGGCCCAGCGCAGCGACATGCAGCTGAGCCCGGCATCGAGCTTGGCGACTTCGCTGACCGGCAGCAGCGTCACCTCGAGGCCTTCCTTGGCGATCAGCTCGGCAGTACGCGGATAACCGGCGCCCAGCAGCACGCGTTTGTTGACCCGCACCAGATTGGCGGCGCCCTCCTCGCCGCGCGGCGTTTCCAAAACGCGATAGCCGTCGAACAAACCGGCCAGCGCCGGCGTGGCGATGATGGTGTCTTCGGAAAGCAGCGCCGCGGCAGTCTTGAAATGC
>NZ_JBWZET010000264.1:0-2800 GCF_056722145.1 Rhizomicrobium sp.
ATTTGACGCCATAATGGACCGACGAGATCAGCGTCATGTGGTGGCCATCGATCGAGTCCCACTGGAACGCGTCCCAGTAGAAGCGGGCGACGCTTTCGGACTCGGCGTAGGCGCGCTTCGCCGAACCATCAGCCGACGTGCCCGGATTGGGCACTGGCGATCCCGGCAGCGTCGTCGTGTGGTGGCAATCGTAGACTTGCGCCGCCGGCAGCAGATGTATCGGCGGAATCGGGACCGGAATCTTGGGGAAGGGCACCGGGTTGACCAGTGCATACAGCGTACTGGCCGCGTGCGCGTCACGCTCCTTGCGCACCAGCGCGCTCAGTTCGGCCGAGTGATGGAAATTCTGCCGCAGCTCGGCAGACAATTCGGGATCCCCGGCGAACCGCAGCAGGACGTCATGCGGAATAATGAAACATTGGCAACTCATAATCACTCTCCATATATTACACGGGAAATTTTCATAAGTGACGACAAAAATGCGCTTATCTACCGATAAGATAATATGACTATAGATAGTAATTGTAAGATTTATTCACATTGAGAGGATCATAATCTGGAATGCGCGTTTCTGTTTGCGACTCAGCAGAGTCGATATTGCGTTTGTTCAATTACAATATTGGAGAGTCTTGTATATTTTGGACATGGTGACATTGCCTGTGGACATTGCGCAGAGCATCGCGGAACTCGGCAGCAAGTCCCGTTCCTGCTTGCTTTCCGCGCAAGATCCGCTAAGCGCGCCCTTCCCTCGCCGGATTCGTCCGCGGGGAAACTCGAAGAAAGCCGGAGGGGCCCCGCAATGGTGCGGATAAGCCAGCGATCGGTTTCGGATGTGTTCTGGATTGCCCCATGCCGGGCTGCGAACGGCAGGGTTCTTGCGCTTCCGGTGCTCACGGCCAACAAGGCCGCTGCGCGCCGGTTCTCGAACCCCGCCATTCTCGCACCGGCCTGAGCCAATCCAGAATACATCCGAATGAATGAAAGGAAATGGCCGTGCCGCTTTACGAGCACGTGTTCCTGGCGCGCCAGGATCTCAGCCAGGCGCAGGTCGATGCGCTGGCCACCGCCGCCACCGAGATCGTCGAGGCCAACGCCGGCAAGGTCACCAAGACCGAGACCTGGGGCCTCAAGAACCTCGCCTACAAGATTGCCCGCAACCGCAAGGCGCACTTCGTCATGCTCAACATCGAGGCCCCCGCGGGCGTCGTCGCCGAGCTGGAGCGCCAGACCCAGATCAACGAAGACGTGATCCGTTACCTGACGATCCGCGTCGATGAACACGAAGCCGGCCCCTCGGTGCAGATGCGGAAGAACGACCGCGAACGCACCCGTCGCCGTGACCGCGAGGAGGCATAAGCAATGGCCCGCGCATTTTTCCGCCGCCGCAAGTCCTGCCCGTTCTCGGGCAAGAACGCCCCGAAGATCGACTACAAGGACATCCGCCTGCTCCAGGGCTTCATGTCCGAACGTGGCAAGATCGTCCCCAGCCGCATCACCGCCGTTTCCGCAAAGAAGCAGCGTGAGCTCGGCCAGGCGATCAAGCGCGCCCGTCACCTGGGCCTGCTGCCCTACCTCGTGAAGTAAGGGGAGAGACGCTATGGACATCATCCTCCTCGAACGCATCGAGAAGCTCGGCCACATCGGCGACGTCGTCACCGTGAAGGACGGCTATGCGCGCAACTTCCTGCTGCCCGGCAAGAAGGCGCTGCGCGCCAACGCCGCGAACAAGAAGCTGTTCGAATCCCGTCGCGCCGAAATCGAGGCCGACAACGCCAAGCGCCGCGAACACGCGCACGGCGAATCGAAGGCCATCGACGGTAAGACCGTGGTGCTGATCCGCGCCGCGTCGAATGCCGGCCAGCTCTATGGCTCGGTCTCGGTCCGCGACATCGTCGACGCGCTCAATGCCGACGGCGTCAAGCACGTCACCAAGGCGATGATCGTGCTCGAACGCCCGATCAAGACCATCGGCGTGTTCGACGTTCGCGTCGCGCTGCACCCGGAAGTCTCGGTCACCATCAAGGCCAACGTCGCGCGTTCGCCCGATGAAGCCGAACTCCAGGCCCAGGGCGTCAACGTCATCGACGCGATGTTCGACACCGAAACCGGCGGCTTCACCGAAGCCTACGATCCCAACGCCGAACCCGGCGAAATCCCCGCCGACCTCGTCGAAGGCGGCGAAGGCGAAGCCGAGGCGTAAGCCTGTCCTCCCCGGCACGGGGAGGGGGACCGCCCGCGCCGCGGGTGGTGGAGGGGGTTCTCCTCAAAGCCGACGTATATCACGAAGGGGGCGCCGCCAGGCGCCCCCTTTTCGCGTGAACCCGATCCATTGCAATGTAACAAACGCGCGTTATCCTCCCGCGATGGAAACCAACAAGAACGACCCCGGCGCCATCGTCGCCCAGCTCGCCGCCATTCACGACCATGCCACCGCCACGTTGCGCGACGACATCGCCCACTATGCCGCCACGCGAAAACTCCCCCCGCCCGATCGCCGATCGACCCGTGCCTGGTGCTATCCCGAACTGCGCATCCGCTATCAGGGCATAGAAACCCGCCCCGATCTTGCCCGCGCCTTTGGACGCCTCGGCCACGCCGGCACTTTCGCCACAACCGTCACCCGGCCGGCGCTGTTCGCCGACTACCTCACCGAGCAGCTCACCCTGCTGGCGCAAGACTACGCAATCGAGGTGGAGGTCGGCCGCTCGACGCAGGAAATTCCTTTCCCTTACGTGATCGATGCCAGCTCGGGCCTCGGCGGCGTCACCCCGGTCGAACTTGCCCGCCATTTTCCCGCCAC
>NZ_JBWZET010000265.1:0-2416 GCF_056722145.1 Rhizomicrobium sp.
CCGGCGAGCACGGCAAAGGCTTCGCGGTGGTCGCCTCGGAAGTGCGCAAGCTCGCCGAACGCAGCCAGACCGCGGCGACCGAAATCAGCGCGCTGTCGAGCGATACCGTGAAAGCTGCGCAGACCGCCGGCGAGATGCTGGCCAAACTGGTGCCCGATATTCGCCGTACCGCGGAACTGGTGTCGGAAATCTCGGTTGCCTGCCGCGAACAGGATGTCGGCGCCAGCCAGATCAATGAAGCGATCCAGCAGCTCGACAAGGTCACCCAGCAGAACGCCGCCGCATCCGAAGAGATGTCGGCGACCAGCGAGGAACTCGCGGCGCAGTCGGAGGAAATGCAATCCTCCATCGCCTATTTCCGCACCGACGATGCGCGTGCCCCCGCTCCGGCGCCGAAACGCCCCGCTGCGGCCTTGCAAGGCAAGGTCAAAGTGCGGCCGTCGAAAGCCAAGCCCGCGACCGTCGCCGAGCAGCAGGCCCGCGTCAAAGGCTTCGCCCTCGACATGAGCCACGGCGCCCGCGACGAAGCCGATGACGGGTTTCGCGACTACGCCTGAGCCCATTCACAAAACATCGTGAACTCAAAAACAAAAAATCGCCCCCAGGGAGGGGACCATGCGCTTCACCATCAAACTGAAACTCGGCCTCGCCTTCGGCTTCATCGCCATCATGCTGATGGTCGCTTCGTACATCGGCATCACCAGTCTGGCGACGATGGACGCCACGATGAACATGCTGACCGGAACCTATGTCGACCGGCTCTCCACCGCCAAGGAAGTCAAGATCGACATCCTCGACTTCGTGCGCAACGAGAAGAACATCTTTCTCGAAACCGACGAAACCAAGATGCACGTCTATGACGACAAGATCTCCGACTTGCGCCAGCAGGTCGATGACGACATCGCCCATGGCACCAAGATCGCCAGCGAAAAGGGGCGCGTCCTTTACGAGACGATCCGGTCGGACTGGGAACAGATCAAGCCGCTCGATTCCAGGCTGCGCGAACTCGCGCTCGCCAACCACAACGAGGAGGCGAAGGCGCTGTCCCTCGGCCGCATCAGCAAGCTCAACAACGACCTGCAGAAGTCGGCCGACGGCATCGTCAATATCGCCAAGATCGGAATGGACGACGCGACCACGAACGCCGCGACTGAATATGCCAACACCCGCGCGCTTCTGATCGGCGTCGTCGTGCTTGCGCTTGTCCTTTCGGTCGCCGCGGCGATCTGGGTGATGCTGTCGATCTCGACCGGCCTCAAGAAGATCAACGTCATGGCCCAGGCGGTGGCGATCGGCGATCTCGACCAGCACATCGAGGTCAGGACCAACGACGAAATCAAGGATGTCGTCGATTCCGTCAACATCATGACCGCCAATTTGCGCAACACGGCCACCATGGCCGACCAGATCGCGGCCGGCGATCTCATGGTGCAGCCGAAGCCGCTGTCCGAGAAGGACAAGCTCGGCATGGCGCTGGAGAGCATGGTCGAGCGCCTCAGGGGCGTCGTCGGCGATGCCATCTCGGCCGCCAACAACGTCTCGTCGGGCAGCCAGGAGTTGTCGGCGTCGTCCGAGCAGCTCAGCCAGGGAGCCACCGAACAGGCTTCGGCGGCGGAAGAAGCCTCGGCCTCGATGGAGCAGATGGCCTCCAACATCAAGCAGAACGCCGACAACGCGGCCCAGACCGAGAAGATCTCCAAGCAGTCGGCCAAGGATGCGGAAGCTTCGGGCGCGGCGGTCACCAAGGCGGTCGTCGCCATGCAGACCATCGCCGAAAAGATCAACATCGTGCAGGAAATCGCCCGCCAGACCGATCTGCTCGCCTTGAATGCGGCGGTGGAAGCGGCGCGCGCCGGCGAACACGGCAAGGGCTTCGCAGTGGTCGCGTCCGAAGTGCGCAAGCTCGCCGAGCGCAGCCAGACCGCGGCGACCGAGATCAGCGGCCTGTCGAGCGAAACCGTGAGGTCCGCCCAGACCGCCGGCGAGATGCTGGCGAAGCTGGTGCCCGACATCCACAAGACCGCCGAACTCGTCGCCGAAATCTCCGCCGCCTGCCGCGAGCAGGACATCGGCGCCGGCCAGATCAACGAAGCGATCCAGCAGCTCGACAAGGTTACCCAGCAGAACGCCGCCGCATCGGAAGAGATGTCGGCGACCAGCGAAGAACTCGCCTCGCAATCGGAAGAACTGCAGACCTCCATCGCCTATTTCCGCACCGACTCCACCTCGGTCGGACATGGGCAGGCGAAGCCGATCCTCACCCCCTCCCGGAAGCCGGCTTCGCCTGTCGCCCACCTTCAAGCCCGCACGCCCGCCAAGCCGGCACCGAAGCGCGCCGCCAAGCCGGTCACGAAAGCCGGCGCCACCGTCGCCGAGCAGCAGGCCCGCGCGCGCGGCTTCGCCCTCGACATGACCC
>NZ_JBWZET010000266.1:0-3913 GCF_056722145.1 Rhizomicrobium sp.
GCCACGCCGTCGGAGATTTCCATCACCCGCTACGCCTTTCCCGAGGCGATCAAGCGGGCCGACATCATGCCCAGGATCGCGCCGGTCGGCCCGGTGTTCGACGCCAAGGACTTCAAGCGCCGCTTCCCCGACGGCCGCATCGGCTCCGACCCGACGCTGGCCAATTCCGGCGCCGGCGAACGCCTGCTCAACGCCGTCGCCAAGGCCCTGGTCAACGAGTTCAACACCTTCGCGAGGGGGTGAAACGATACCTCCCCCTGGTGGGGAGGTCGGAAAAGCTCGCGCCCATTCAACGATCTAAAACGGCGGAGGTTCAAGCGCGCGCGGTTTTCCGGGTGGGGGGCGGCGCTGCGTGGCAGCACGGAGGATCGTCTCGAAGACCCGGTCCAGTTCCCACAGAACCTCATTATTGGCGAAGCGCAAGATGAGATAGCCTTCTCCTGACAAGGCCAAATCGCGGATACGGTCGTGTTCGCGGTTGGCATCGGTTCCGTGCTGGTCGCCGTCAAGTTCGATGATCAGTCGAACACCGTGTTCGGCAAAGTCTGCATAATAGCCGCGCAGTGGCACTTGGCGTCGGAAATGAAAGCCGTTCCGGTTGGCTTCGCGCAGTTTCCACCACAACAACCCCTCCGGTTTCGTCATATCAGCCCGCATTAAGCGGGCGCGCTCACGAATGCCAGGTTTCAGTTGTCGACGCATGCCCCCACCCGACGTGCTGGCGCACGTCGACCTCCCCACGAGGGGGAGGTTATTCGGTTTTGCCACCTAAATCACTGGCGCGAGCTACACATTCTTCGCGATCCCGGCGGCGCGCATCGCCAGTGTGGCGTAGACGCAGAGGAACACGCCCGGCACCGCCAGCCAGTGGCCGTAGCAATAGGTGTTGCCGAGGACTGCCACTCCGATGAGCGCGGTCAGGCCGGCGCCGATGGTGTAGAACCAGTCATGGCCCGGCATGTCCTTGCGCCAGATCCACAGTGGTGCCGGCAGTTGCGATTTGCGCAGAATGAAGAACGACAGGATCGACAGCACTATGAAGCCGGCCGCGGCGAAGGCGGCGATGGCGTAGAGCCACGTCAGTTCGCTGCCGGGCAGGGGCGGGAAGCGGAAGCGGTCGAAGCCCTCCACCATTGCCAGGGCGAAACTGGTCCAGTAGACGCCCCAGCCGAGCATGCCGATGGCGTAAATCTTCCACGCCCTTCTGGGCGTCGACAAAACCTGGATGTCATCCGTCGTTCGGATGCGCAGAACGATCAGGGCTGCGATCAGGCAGACGGCAAAGGCCACCGACGTCGTGCCCGCGTAATAGTACGGCCATTTGTTGGTGCTGAGCTTGCCGATGGCGTGGCGCCAGTGCGTGTCGAAGGCGGCGACAGCCTCGGGCGGGGCGGTTTCGTCGGGCATGTCCCACATCTGCACCGCTTCCGCCTTTGCGGAGTCGGTCCACGGCTCCATCTGTTCGCTTTGATAGACCAGCGAACCGCCGCCGACGATCAAGGCGAACGCGAACAGGAACAGGACGATGCGGAGGGGCATGGCGGGGTGACTCAAGGCGTGCGCGTGTCTTACCGCGCTTTCCGGCACGGCAATAGAACGCAAAAGACACAGTTGAGACACTTGCCTAGTGACGGCGATACGCGCCTGTGAAGGTGACGTTCATGCCGCCGCAGCGCAGATTGTCTTCCACCAGGAGATAAGGCCCCACCAGCCTGAGCGAAGCGACGCATTCCAGGCTGGGGTCGAAATCCTTGCGCCGTTCGGAGGCCGCGGGCAGGGTGAGCAGCGTGCCGGCGGGCTTGCTGGTGCCGTCCATCTCGCCGTCGTGGACATTGACCGGGCTCGACTGCCAGATCGCTTGGCCGTTCACCGTGAGTGCGCCGCATCGCGCCCCGGCTGGTCGGGATCGAAGCTGACGACATCGCAGTCGGCGGCGTGCGCCATGGCACCGAACAGCCCTACCGCCAGCAGGGTCAAAGCCCATTTCATCGTCGATACTCGCCCAATCCCCAGGCGATTATGCCAGCATTGCGCGAACCAAGGCCCGCGCGGCTTGACATGGCGGCCTTTCCGCACATGATCCGCAAAATCCCAGGGGCGTCCTGCGTCGCGTCGGCGGCGGAGGGCTGAGATCGCAATCGTGCGTGTCCCTTAGAACCTGATCCGGGCAATACCGGCGTAGGGAGAGGCAAATGAACCAGCCCGTCCGCAATCCATCCGTATCCGTCACCCGCGGTCCGCTTCCCGGCTCGCACAAGGTGACCCTTAACGGCGTACCGTTCCGCGAAGTGCCGTTGTCGGGCGGCGAGCCGCCGGTGCGCCTGTACGACACCTCGGGTCCGTATACCGATCCGACTGCCGAGATCGACATCGCCAAGGGCGTCGCGGCGCTGCGGCGCGAATGGATTTTGGCCCGCGGCGATGTGGAAGAATACAGCGAGCGTGCCCGCAAGCCGGAAGACGATGGCCTGAAAGAGGGCGAGCTGCTGTCGGTGCCGCAGTTCGATCGCGCCGGGCTGAAGCCGCTGCGCGCCAAGGCGGGCAAGAACGTCACCCAGCTCCACTACGCCCGCCAGGGCCTCATTACCGAAGAGATGAAGTTCATCGCCGCGCGCGAAAACCTCGGCGCTTCGCCGCTCGCCGACGGCCATTCCTTCGGCGCCTCGCTGCCGCGCCACATCACGCCGGAATTCGTCCGCGACGAGATCGCCCGCGGCCGTGCGATTATCCCCAACAACATCAACCATCCCGAAAGCGAGCCGATGATCATCGGCCGCAACTTCCTCACCAAGATCAACGCCAACATCGGCAATTCGATCGTCACTTCGGGCGTCGAGGAGGAGGTGGAGAAGATGGTGTGGTCGATCCGCTGGGGCGCCGACACCGTGATGGACCTCTCCACGGGCCGCCACATCCACACCATTCGCGAATGGATCATCAGGAATGCGCCGGTGCCGATCGGGACGGTGCCGATCTATCAGGCGCTGGAAAAGTGCGGCGGCATCGCCGAAGAGCTGACCTGGGAGCTTTATCGCGACACGCTGATCGAGCAATGCGAACAGGGCGTCGACTATTTCACCGTCCACGCCGGCGTGCGGCTGGCGCACATTCCGCTGACCGCGGATCGCGTCACCGGCATCGTGTCCCGCGGCGGTTCGATCCTGGCGAAGTGGTGCCTGGCGCATCACCGCGAGAATTTCCTCTACACGCACTTCGAGGATATCTGCGAAATCCTGAAGGCCTATGACGTCGGCTTCAGCCTCGGCGATGGCTTGCGGCCGGGCTCCACCGCCGATGCCAACGACGCGGCGCAGTTTGCGGAGCTGGATACGCTTGGCGAACTCAATCGCATCGCCCAGAAGCACGACGTGCAGGTGATGATCGAAGGCCCCGGCCATGTGCCGATGCACAAGATCAAGGAAAACATGGACCGCCAGCTCGCGAGTTGCGACGAGGCGCCGTTCTATACGCTGGGGCCGCTGACGACCGACGTCGCGCCCGGCTACGATCACATCACCAGCGCCATCGGTGCCGCGATGATCGGCTGGTTCGGCACCGCGATGCTGTGCTACGTGACGCCGAAGGAACATCTGGGATTGCCGGATCGCGACGACGTCAAGGCCGGCGTGATCGCCTACAAGATCGCAGCGCACGCGGCCGATCTGGCGAAAGGCCATCCCGCGGCGCGGATCTGGGACGACGCCATGTCGAAGGCGCGCTTCGAGTTCCGCTGGCGCGACCAGTTCGCCCTGGCGCTCGACCCCGAAACCGCCGAGGCCTTCCACGACGAAACGCTGCCCGCCGAAGGCTCGAAGATCGCCCACTTCTGCTCGATGTGCGGCCCGAAATTCTGCTCGATGAAGATTTCCAAGGAAGTGCAGGAAGCCGCGCGCGGAAAGAACGACACCCTCTC
>NZ_JBWZET010000267.1:0-19447 GCF_056722145.1 Rhizomicrobium sp.
CTCCAACGCGAAGCGTGGCGCCTAGAGCATCGGACGTTCGGCCGGAATCCCTTGATCGTCCTACGCCCCTCGGTGTCATGGCCCGCGACTGCGGGCCACCGAGGTGTCATCTGGCACAGCCCCTAAGATCGCGACAGATTTGACCTGGATCGCCCGCAGTAGCGGGCGATGACAGTGTTGGGTTGGTGGCGATCTCACATCAAAGTCCGCCGCTCTGGCACCGCCGCTGACGCCGCCGAGGATGTGCGACAAACCGTCCTTTTCCTTGACCTTGGGCGGACTCGGACTTATATCCCCGAGCAACGGCTAGCACTCCCGGTGCGAGAGTGCTGCCAGGTTTGTGTCGGAAGACCAAGCGTAAACCCAAGCACTTGATCGAGTTCAACATTTTATTGAGGAGGCAATCCCCAATGGCATTTCGTCCGTTAGGTGACCGCGTCGTCGTTCGCCGCGTCAAAGAAGACCAGAAGACCGCCGGCGGCATCATCATCCCCGACACCGCGCAGGAAAAGCCGCAGGAAGGCGAAGTCATCGCCGTCGGCCCCGGCGCCCTCGACGACAGCGGCAAGCGCGTCGCTCCCGAAGTGAAGGCCGGCGATTTCGTGCTGTTCGGCAAGTGGAGCGGCACCGAGGTCAAGATCGATGGCGACGAACTCCTGATCATGAAGGAGTCCGACATCATGGGCATCGTCGAGAAGAAGAAGAAGTGAGTAGTGAATAGGGAATAGCGAGTAGCGATCACACGGCGCCACCGGCACGTCTCACTACTCACTACTCACTACTCACGCTCTCCCAACCCAATTCCCAATTCCGGAGAACAACAGCTATGGCTGCAAAAGACGTAAAGTTCGGCGCCGATGCCCGCGAGAAGATGCTCCGCGGCGTCGACATCCTCGCCGATGCGGTGCAGGTGACTCTCGGCCCCAAGGGCCGCAATGTCGTGATCGACAAGAGCTTCGGCGCCCCGCGGACCACCAAGGACGGCGTTACCGTCGCCAAGGAAGTCGAGCTCGGCGACAAGTTCGAGAACATGGGCGCCCAGATGGTGCGCGAAGTCGCCTCCAAGACCAATGACGCGGCCGGCGACGGCACCACCACCGCCACCGTCCTGGCCCGCGCCATCGTGCGCGAAGGCGCCAAGTCGGTTGCCGCCGGCATGAACCCGATGGACCTCAAGCGCGGCATCGAGAAGGCCGTCGAAGTCGTCGTCGCGGACCTCAAGAAGCGCTCCAAGAAGATCAAGTCGAACGACGAGATCGCCCAGGTCGGCACCATTTCGGCCAATGGCGACGTCGCCGTCGGCAAGATGATCGCCGAAGCGATGGCCAAGGTCGGCAACGAAGGCGTCATCACGGTTGAAGAAGCCAAAAGCCTCGACACCGAGCTCGAAGTCGTCGAAGGCATGCAGTTCGACCGCGGCTACATCAGCCCGTACTTCGTCACCAACGCCGAGAAGATGGTGGCCGAGCTCGAAGAGCCGTACATCCTCATCCACGAGAAGAAGCTGGGTTCGCTGAAGGACCTGCTGCCGGTTCTCGAGGCGATCGTGCAGTCGGGCCGTCCGCTGCTCATCATCGCCGAGGAAGTCGAAGGCGAAGCGCTGGCGACTCTCGTCGTCAACAAGCTGCGCGGCGGCCTCAAGGTTGCGGCCGTGAAGGCACCGGGCTTCGGCGATCGCCGCAAGGCCATGCTGGAAGACATCGCCATCGTCACCAACGGTCAGGTGATCAGCGAAGACCTCGGCATCAAGCTTGAGAACGTCAAGCTGAACATGCTCGGCACGGCGAAGAAAGTCCGCATCACCAAGGACGACACCACGATCATCGACGGCTCGGGCGCCAAGAAGGACATCCA
Source organism: Rhizomicrobium sp. (assembly GCF_056722145.1). Taxonomy (NCBI): domain Bacteria; kingdom Pseudomonadati; phylum Pseudomonadota; class Alphaproteobacteria; order Micropepsales; family Micropepsaceae; genus Rhizomicrobium; species Rhizomicrobium sp. The sequence continues at coordinate 1,855 of NZ_JBWZET010000267.1, forward strand.
GGCCCGCGTCGCGCAGATCAAGGCGCAGATCGAAGAGACCACGTCGGACTACGACAAGGAAAAGCTGCAGGAACGTCTGGCCAAGCTGGCCGGCGGCGTTGCCGTGATCCGCGTCGGTGGCGCCACCGAAGTGGAAGTGAAAGAGAAGAAGGACCGCGTCGACGACGCCCTCAACGCGACCAAGGCGGCCGTGGAAGAAGGCATCGTCCCCGGCGGCGGCACCGCACTGCTCTACACCACCAAGGGCCTCAAGGACCTCACCGGCGATAACGATGACCAGAACGTCGGCATCGCGATCGTGCGCAAGGCGATCCAGGCCCCGATCCGTCAGATCGTCGAGAACGCGGGCGTCGAAGCCTCGATCGTCGTCGGCAAGCTGCTCGACCAGAAGAACGCGAACTTCGGCTACAATGCCCAGTCCGAAGAATACGTCGATCTGATCGAAGCCGGCATCGTCGACCCGACCAAGGTCGTGCGCATCGCGATCCAGAACGCCGCCTCGGTCGCGGCCCTCCTGGTCACCACCGAAGCGATGATCGCCGACCGTCCGAAGAAGGAAAGCGCTGCCCCGGCCATGCCCGGTGGCGGCATGGGCGACATGGACTTCTAAGTCCTGCCATCCAGTCGGAATGCGAACCCCCCGGGAGCAATCCCGGGGGTTTTTGTTTGGGTTGCAGCGCGGCTAAAGTATGATAAAGTATGATAATGTCTGAGATCGAACGCCTGACTATTACCCTGCCTGCCGAGATGGCTGCGACCGTGCGGGAAGCCGTGGACGGGGGCGACTATGCCTCGTCGAGCGAAGTGATCCGCGAGGCGCTTCGCGAGTGGAAAATGAAGCGCGCCATCCAGATGCAGGAGTTGGCGGCACTCAGGGCGGACATCGACAAGGGACTGAAAGATCTCGCGGAAGGACGCACGAAGCCGTTCGACGCCGAACGAATTATCAAGCGGGGGGAACAACGATTAAGGAACCGGTCGAAGTCCACCTGACCGACGCGGCCGAAGACGACCTCGCCGACATATGGGACACCATTGCCGCCGATGCATCAAAGGAGGTGGCAAACAAATTCGTGTGCGCTCTGCAGCGTCATTTCGCGCCGCTTCGTTCCTTCCCCAATTCCGGTGCGCCCCGCGGCCACATACGCCCTGGACTGAGGGTCGTGTTTCATCAGCCTTATGCGATCTACTACAAAGCACTTCCCATCAAATCGTCATTGTGCGAATTGCACATGGCGCCCGCGACATCGCGAAATTGTTCGAACCGGGCGACGTTCCCGATGAATGACCTGTCGCTGATCAAGGTGAAAACGGTCGAGCCGCTTGGCGGCTACCGGCTGCGCGTTCACTTTTCGGACGGCAGCAGCGGCGAGCGGGATTTTGGCGGCGGCGTCGCCGAAGGCGGGCCGATGGTGGAGCCGTTGCGCGATCCGGCCTACTTCGCCCGCGTCTTCATCGAGTTCGGCGCCCTGACTTGGCCGAACGGGTACGATCTGGCGCCCAACGCCCTCTATGCCGAGATGGCGAAAGCCGGGCTGTTGCAGCACACGACGGCCGCCCGCGCCTAAGCCCCATCCCGCCGGACTTCGCCCGTCGCGGCAGATTCCGCTGCCTTCAATAGTCGGTGTTGGTGAATTTCTCCGGGGCCACGACTTGCACGGCGTTCCCCGCCAGCTTGAACTGCACCACCGCGCGGGTCACATGCACTTCGGCAAAGTGTTTCTTGCGGCAGGCGCGGGCGACGTCGGCGGGCTTGGCGGAGGTGATGTCGGCCTCAGCGAGGATCCCTGGCACCGACGAACGGCGCAGCTTCTCGATCGATAACAAGATGGCACGACCGGGCGGATGCGGCAGCGTGCACTGGTAGTTGCCGAGGTCCTCGTCGAAGCCGCTTTCGCGATCATCCTGCGCCTTCAAGACCGCCGGGTCGGCGTGCCGTTGGGCGTCCTCGGGGCGGGGCACGGTCCGCAGCCACACCGAGCTGTCGAACTCGCCGGAACCGGAATAACCCGCGAGGCACAGCAGGCGTTGGACGCGCGCCAGCGGCAGCGCCACGCATTCGTCCATCTGGCCGCCGGAATACCATCCCGCCACGGTCCAGCCGGCGCCGCGGCGCTGGAACAAGATGCCGCCGCCGAAATTGGTCGCGTGCGGCTCGAAATCGCCGTCATAGCTGACATAGGCCTGCTCCCGGCCGGTGCCGCGGAAATCGCCATATGCCACCGCCGACAGATAGATGCCGAGACGTTTACCCTGGTCGCCCGGCAGGCCGACGAGGTGGTCACATAGCACCATTTTCTGATCGTGGCCGATCACCTTGGGGCAAATCACCGGCAGAAACTGCTGCGTTTCTGCGGTGGTGAGCGGCCGCGGATCGGCATCGTTCGCCCACGCCGGCGCCATCGCCGCCAGCACCCATGTGCCCCATTTCAGCCAAAACCGCATCGCCGCCACCTCCCGACCCAGCATGGCTCCGGCCGCGAAATGGTACAACCGCGGCGCTAGATCTTCCTACCTGCGCTAGAACGCCGCCGGCGGCGCGTCATTTCCGGGCCATAGTCGCGGGGCATAAGCTGTGGCGGAAGGTGGCTCTGTGGCGGACTTGGGCGCGATCGATCTGGCGAAGGCCGAGGGCTTTGTCCTCGGGGCGCTGCGCGTCGATCCACCGACGCTGCAGGCCAATGGCGAAACCCTCGAACCGCGCATCATGCAGGTGTTCGTGGCGCTGGCGCGGCGGCGCGGCGATGTCGTCTCGCGCGACGACCTCATCGCCCAGTGCTGGGACGGGCGCAGCGTCGGCGACGATGCTATTAACCGTTGCATCGCCCGCCTCAGGCGCCTCAGCGAGGCCGAAGGCGGCTTCACCATCGAAACCATTCCGCGGGTTGGTTACCGGCTGAGGCCGATCGAAGCGCCGGCCGCGGACGCCACCCCGGCAACCGCTCCTGTTTCACGCCAACCGCCGGCGCGCGGCTGGTGGCGGTGGGCGCTGGCGGCACTCCTCCTCGTGGCCGCGGTGCTGTCGGCCGCGCTCTGGCTGATCCCGCCGGTGCCGCTCAATCGCGTCGCGGTGCTGCCGCTGCAGCCGCTCGGGCGCGGCGAGGATGCGCGCGTGTTCGGCGCCGCGGTGGCCGAGCAGATCGTCGGCGTTCTCAACGAAAATCAGGTCCAGGCCGTGGCGGAGGGCGAGATCGCCAGTCTGCGCGGCCAAGGACGCGATGCGGCGGCTGAGAAACTCGGCGCCGATTTCATCCTCGACGGCACCGTGCAGCACACCCAAGCCGGTTTACGCGTCATCGTCCATCTCGACCGCGCCTCCAGCCATGTCACCTTGTGGACCGGCACCTTTGAAGCGGGCGGCATCGATCCGGTGGCGCTCGAGCCGCTGGTCGCGGCGCGGGTCGTCGACGAGATCACAGGGGCGCTCGCGGCGGCCGAAGTGAAGGACGATGCCGCCATCGCCGCCTATCTGAAGGCCAAGGAATTCGCCCGCGAAGGCGGACACACCGCCACCATGCAGCGCCACGACCAGATGCGAGTGGTGGTGGCGCACGCTCCCGATTTCAGCCTCGGCCATTCCGGACTGGCGTGGTCGGCGGCGACGCTGCTGCAATATGCCGAGCCCGCCGACGTCGCCGGCTTGCGCGCCGAAGCCAAAGCCGAAGCCGACCGCGCCCTGGCGCTCAATCCCAACAACGGCGAAGCCTATCTGGCGCTGGCGGCGCTGGCACCGGCGCGCGATTTCGGCGAGCAGGAAAAGCTGCTCCGGCAAGGGCTGGCGGTCGCCCCCGACGAGCCGACGCTGAACTCCAACCTCGCCGCGCTGCTTGACGATGTCGGCCGCAATCACGATGCGGTGCCGCTGCACGAGCGCGCCGTCGTCATCGATCCGCTGTCGCCGCGCAAGAATGCCGGCCTTGCCGGGGCCCAGGCGATTGTCGGCGATCTGGCCCGGGCGCGGCTCACCATCGCCCGCGCCACGACGCGCTGGCCGACCAATCCCACCATCTGGAGTACGCGCCTCGGCATCGAGAGCTATGGCGATCCGCACACGGCGCGCGCCGTGCTTAATGACGGCCGCAGCCAGCCGCTCGAACCGGATTTCTTCGCCGCCATCGACGCCGGCCTGAAGGCGCTCGAACATCCCACGCCCGAAACGCGCAGCGCGGCCCGCGGCGCCATCCTGGCCGCCACCGCCACCCACCATCTCGCCGCCAGCACTGCGATCGAAATCCTGGCGCGAATCGGCGAGGTCGATGCCGCCTATGCGCTCACCGACGCGGCCTTTTTCGCCCCCGAAGATCGGGCGCGGCCGGATGCCGGCGTGCTGCTGCACCCTGCCACCGCGGCGCTGAGGCGCGACCAACGCTTCGTGGCGCTGGCCGAACGACTCGGCCTCGTCGCCTATTGGAAAACCCACACGGCGCCCGATTTCTGCCGAAGCGAAACCGTAGCGCCGTGCCCGGACCTTAAGGGTAGGGGCAACTAAGGTCCGTGGGGATCATTTCGCGGCCGCCGCCGCGAGTTCGTCAGTGCCGACATCCTTGACGGCCTGCTTCAGCGCCTTGACGCGGCACTTGTCGACCTTGGTGGCCAGAAGCGGCCCGGTGCCACCCGGATTGGAGGTGCACAGCTTGAGCGCGGCGGCATTGAGGCGCTCATAGAGCGTGGCGGCACCATGGCTGTCGGCGGGGTTGAGATCGTCGAATTTCACCATCACGCGCTTCAGGATCTGGTCGTCGCCGAGAGTCGGCACCAGACCGGTGACGGCAACGCTGCCGGCAAGCGCCGGGGCCATCAGCAAAACGAACGCAGCAGAGGCGATAAGGGTCTTCATCGGAAAGCTCCATCACAGGGACGGCCGTGAAGGCCGCACGCCGTTGTGATGGTCGATGACGGCGCGCGCGGCCATGGTCTGGAGCCGATGATTTGCCGATGACGCCGATTTGCGGCCCATGACATTGCGGAATGGACATAAAAAAAGGGACCCCTCGCGGGGCCCCTGAAGGTTCGCCGTTGCCGGGCGGTTCAGCGCAGCGCGACGTGGACGCCGTGCCGCTCAAGAATTGTGACCGCTTCGTGGCGCGCCTCATTGCGGCAGCGCTGGAAAGCCTGTTCATGAAACAGCGGCGCATCGCGGTAGGTGGAGGCAAACTTGGCACTGCCGCCGCACGCCTGCGCCGCCGCGGCATCGACGCGGGCCTGAAGCGCGGCGCGGCCACCGGCCGTCGACAAATCGAGATCGCCATAAGCAACGTTGACGCGATGCACGACGTAATCCATCGCCGGATCGGCCGAGGCGGCAGAAGCCGCGATCAACGCGGCCAACGCGGCACCTGCAATATGGAAGGAACGGATCATTGGGGGCTCCTGGGATGAGGTACTCCCGTGAAATGGCCCTGCCCCGTCGCCCTTCAATGTTTTATTTTTCTACTACCGCATGTTTATTTTCACAGTAGCGTGACGGCTCACGCCTGCGTGATCGGCGCAGTTTGCATGCATTCAAAACAATTTCTCAGCCCAACAAAAAGGCCGGGACGAGCCCGGCCTCATTTCCGCCTGATGACTGAATCGTCACTCGCTCGGCGCCGCCGGCGGTGTCTTCTCATAGGGCTCGACCGTGCCCTTGAGCTTGATCGTCATCGGATTGCCATGGCGGTCGACGCTCTTGCCGGCTACGACGCGAATCCAGCCCTCGCTGACGCAATACTCCTCGACGTTGGTCTTCTCGGCACCGTTGAACTTGATGCCGACGCCGGCTTCCAAAAGGGCCTCGTTGTAGAACGGGCTCTTGGGATTGGCGCTCAGGCGATCGGGCAGATCGGTCATGGATGGGCCCCTCGAATTTCCGGTGCGGGGTGATAGGCTATTCGGCCGTCTTAGCCAAGCGCCCAATCCCGGCCCGGCGCTACGGATAGTCCTGCCGCGTCGGGCGGATCACGATATCGCCGACATGGACGTGCGGCGGGCGGCTGACGATATAATGAATGGCGTCGGCAATGTCGGCGCCATCGAGCAACGGCCCGAGTTTCGCCTTGATGCCGTCCACCATCTCGGTGGAATAGCCGGCGCCGTCCTGGAAGCCGGAGAGGACGAAGCCCGGCTCCACCAGCGTGACGCGAACGCCCTTGGGGCCGATCTCGCGCCGCAGCGCCTCCGCCAGCGAATGCACGGCATGCTTGGTCGAGCCGTAGAGCGCGCTGAACGGCGAAATGTTGCGGCCGACCACAGAGCCGATGACAACGATGTCCTGGGCGCTGGCGGGATAGCCTTTTTCCTGGCGCGGCACCATGCGCGTCGCCGCCGCCCGCATCAAACCGAGCGCGCCCATGACGTTGAGTTCGAAAATCTCGGCGAGGCGGGTGGTGTCGCCGGTGGCAACGCTGCCGCCGAGGCCGCGGCCGGCATTGGCCACCACGATATCGGCGGGCCCGAAGGCAGCTTCGGCGCTGGCGAACAGTTCCTCGATCACCTCGGGCTTGGAGGCATCGCCGGCGACGCCGCGAAACAGCGGCCACAAATCCTTTTCGAGATCGACCAGCTTCTGGCCGGTACGCCCGTTGCCGACCACCGCGATGCCTTCGGCGGCAAAGCGGCGGACCGTCGCCTCGCCGATCCCGGACGTTGCACCCGTAACGACGGCAATTCGCGAATACTTGGCCATGTGAGGCATCTCCGGCAGAAGGACAATGCCGGTTTATCGCTCCCGCCGGAAATTGGCCAGAGCGGAGTCATCACGACGCTGTCACTCGCGTCAGGCTGCGCGCACCAGCCGGCCGTTCGCGGCAAGCTTGAATTGGCCGACGCGTTTGGTGAGGTCGCGGGCGTGATCGGCCATGGTGTCGCAAGCGGCGCAGCTTTCCTCCGCCATGGCGGCGTTCTGCTGGGTGGTGCGATCGAGCTGTTCCACCGCGGTCTCGATTTCGCGCAAGGCGCTGGCCTGCTGGCGCTGCGAATCGGCGATCGTCGTCACCAGGACATAGATGGTCGCGATCTCGTTGACGATCTTGTCGAACGCGGTACCGCTTTCCTCGACCAGCCGGACGCCGTTTTCCACCTGCGTCTCGCTGTGGGAAATGAGATCGCGGATCTGCTTGGCGGCCTCGCTGGAGCGCTGCGCCAGGGCCCTCACTTCGCTCGCCACCACGGCAAAGCCGCGGCCCGCATCACCGGCGCGCGCCGCTTCGACGCCGGCATTGAGCGCCAAGAGATTGGTCTGGAACGCGATCTCGTTGATGACGCCGATGATCTGGGTGATTTCGCTCGACGACTGGGCGATGGCGCGGATGGCGTCGACCGCATTCTTGGCGACATCGCAACCTTCCACGGCGCGGTTTTGTGCTTCGCCGGCCGCATCATTGGCCTGTTTGGCGCCGTCTTCCGACTTGGTGACGGCGGACATCAACTGGTTCACCGCCGCCGAGGTCTCTTCGAGCGCCGCCGCCTCGCGTTCGGTGCGGCTGGCCATCTCGCGCGCCGCCGCATGAATCTCGCCGGCACTGGAGGCGATGTCGGAGGCGCCGCCGTCGATGTCCTTCATCGAAGCTTCGAGCTGCGCCAGCGTGGCATTGAAATTGTTCTGCAACAGGCGATATTCGGCGGGCACCTCGCTGGTGAGGCGATAGGTGAGGTCGCGCCGCGACAAGGCTTCCAAGGCACCGCCGAAACAGGCGAGGATCTTCTCGATGCCGCTGCGCTCAAGTTCGCGTTCGCGCATGCAGGCCTGCAGCTTTTCGATCACTTGCGCCAGGGTGCCGAATTCGTCGGCGCGGTCGCGGAACGGCAGCTCCGCCGTCGCACGGCCGTGCATCACGTCTTCCATCGCCTTGCCGAGCGGCTCGAACGGCGCAAACAGCTTGAAGAATACGTAGGCTCCTGCCCCGCCGCACAGCACGATCAGCACCAGCGCCGCCAGCGCCGACAGCCACAGGGCCGAGACGAATTCCTTGTTGAACTCATCGCGATCGATGCCGACGAACAGGATGCCGATGGTGGTGCCGGTGGCGTCCTTGATCGGGCGATAGGCGGTCACATACTCCTTGCCGAGAATGGTGGCCGAGCCGAGATACTCTTCACCGTCCCGCAGCACGCGGTCATAGACGGTGCCGGGCGCCAAAGTCGTGCCGACCGCACGATGGCCGTCGTCGTCCTTGATGTTGGTCGCGATGCGCTTGTCGCCGAGGAACACCGTGGCAACGCCGCCGAATGCCGAGGCCACCGCATCGACGCCCGCTTCGTCGCCGTTGAGGGCGCGCCGGCCGGCGTAGAGCGTGTCGCCCGAAACGCTGTAGGCGTCGCGGTTCGGATTGAGGATCATCTCCGCCGCCGCCACGTTCTGCTTCAGGCGGTCGGGACCGAGGACCTGCGCAAAATGGGCGATGAGGAACGCCGTCGTCGCGGCGACCGCAATGACGGTGATGGCGACCACCAGGATGATCGCCTTGGTCGAAAGCTTACTGATCTGTGAAAACGACATCGCACCCCCCCGGGTTCATCGGCAACATACCCCGGGGTTGTTTCTGAATTCTAAAAATCCGCGAGACCGTTCAGGCGGCGCGAACGGCGCGAACCGGGGCCTGCGGCGCCCCGTCGGCGATGCGGAACTGGCCGACGCAGCCTTCCAGTTCGCGCGCATACCCGGCCATGCCGTCGGCGGCGGCGCAGCTTTCCTCGGCCATCGCCGCATTCTGCTGGGTGGTCTGGTCGAGTTCGTGAATGGCGGTGTCGATCTCCTTCAGCGCCGAAGCCTGATGATCCTGGGTCGCCGAAATGGTGGTGACGAGGTCGTAAATGCCGCCGATCTCGCTGACGATCTTGCCGAAGGCGGTGCCGCTGGCTTCCACCAGCCTGACGCCGCTGTCGACCTGCTCTTCGCTTTTGGTGATGATCTGACGGATCTGCTTGGCCGCCTCGCCGGAGCGCTGCGCCAACGAGCGCACCTCGCTTGCCACCACCGCAAAGCCGCGGCCCGCATCGCCCGCCCGCGCCGCTTCGACGCCGGCATTCAGCGCCAAGAGATTGGTCTGGAACGCGATCTCGTTGATGACGCCGATGATCTGGGTGATCTCGCCGGAGGACTGGGCAATGGCGCGGATCGCGGTCACCGCTTCGCGCGCCGTCTCGCTGCCTTCGCTCGCATCCGATTTGGCGAGGGCGGCGGCGGAATTGGCCTCGCGCGCGCCTTCGGCGGAACGGCGCACCGCATTGCCGAGCTCGCTGACCGCGGCCGAAGTCTGTTCCAGCGCGGCGGCTTCGCGTTCGGTGCGTTGCGCCATCTGCTGCGAGGCGCCGTGAATCTCGCCCGACGACGTCGCGAACTCGCCGGCCCGGCGGTGGATATCGCGCATCGCCGCTTCGAGCTGCTCGGCGGCGTGATTGAAGTTCTCCTTCAGCACCAGGTATTCCGGCGGCACGTCCTTGGTGAGGCGATAGCTGAGGTCGCGGCGCGACAGCGAGGCCAGCGCTTCGCCGATGGTGGACACCACCTGCTCGACGGCGGCAGCGCGCTGCGCCCGGCGCTCGGCGACCGATTTGTTGAACAGCTCGATGACGCGGGCCAGTTCGCCGAATTCGTCGCTGCGCTCGGTATAGGGAACGTGGTCGGAATAGCGGCCGGCGCGCGCCTCTTCCATCAGCTTCGACAGCGGCCGGAACGGCGCGAACAGGCGCGAGAACACGAACCAGCCGATACCGCCGCACACCAGCGCCAGCACGATGCCGGCAATCACCGCGACCTCCACGGCGCGCGTGAACTGGGCGTTGAAGGCGGATTTCTGGAAGCCGACGAACAGAATACCGATGGTGCGCCCGGAGGCATCCTTGATCGGGCGATAGGCGGTGACGTAGTCGTCGCCGAGAATCTTGGCGGCGCCGAGATACTGCTGGCCGCCGCCGAGCACCGCATCATAGACCGGGCCCGCCGCCAGCTTGGTGCCGAGAGCGCGGGTGCCGTCGTCCTTCTTCACCGTGGTCGCGATGCGCTCGTCGCCCATGAAAATGGTGGCGACACCGCCAAACGCCGCCGACACCGCATCGACGCCGCTGTTGTCGCCGTTGACCGTGCGGGTGCCGATCTTGAGCTTGCCGTCCTCGACGCTGTAGGGCGCGCCGGCGGGGTTGATCATGGTCTCGGCCGCGGCGAGATTCTGCGCCAGCCGCTCGGTGCCCAGCACGGTGCCGAAATGATTGAGCAGAAACACTGTTGTCGCGGCGACGCTGAGCGCGATCAAGGCAACGACCAACGCCAGCGCCTTGCCCGAGATCGACTTGATACCCGTCATGTCAGGTGTGTCCGCAGTTTCGCCAATCACAGTGGACTGCAGCCCTTACACAAACCTGAATTGCGGCGCGGAATGCGGATAGGGCTTGTACGTAGTTGCAACAGCAGCCATTGCGCCATGGTTGCGATACCATCCGTAAACAGACCATTCATGACGCGGTAGACGGCGCAATCACGGCGGGAAAGCGGCCGTCTGCCCCAGGAAATTCACCGGTGTGAATCGGAGCCAACCCTTGCCGCACCCGTTTTTTCCTTGCAACGCGCTCGTGGCGGTTTGCTGCCCTGGGCGATGAACGGAGATAAACGGATGCTGAGAACCGCATTCCTGGGCATGACGGCGCTGGTCGCGCTGGCTGCTGCCGCCCCAGCCGACGGGCAATGGGTCAAGCTGAGCGATGTCCACATCGACCATCACCGCGACCGCGAATCCAGCTATTCGCAGTTCGGCGGCCCGGTCGAACGGCTGCGCTTTACCGCCCGCGGCTCGGACCTGTGGTGCCGCTCGATCGGCGTCGAATACCAGAACGGCGATCACCAGCAAGTCTATACGGGCAAGCTCGAGCGCGACCAGCCGGTCAATGCCGACGTGACCGGTGGCGATCGCCGCATCAGCCGGCTGAGCATGAACTGCGCCGCCTCCGACCCGCGCGGCGGCGTGCTGGTGGTGGGCGCCGATATCGGCCGCTTCCATCAGGCGTGGGAGAAAAGCAAGGACTGGGCGAGCCGGGTGGCGCGCAATTTCGAGCAACGCACCGGCATGAACGATCACGATCACGGCTGGGTCACCATTGGCCGCGAGAACTTCCAAGGCCGCCACGATTCCGAGACCAGCTTCGCCGGCTGGCACGGCAAGAACGTCGACCGCATTGCGTTGCGACCGGTCGACAACGACGCGCGCTGCATGCGGGTGTCGGCCAAGTTCGACAACGGCCAGAGCCGCGACCTCGCCATCGATCGCCGCGACGTGCTGGCGCGCGGACACCTGACCGAAATCGATCTGCCCGGCGGCGACCGCAATCTGCGCAGCGTCGACCTTACCTGCCGCGCCGTCGGCGACCGCGACGTGACCATCGAAATTTTGGCCCGCAGCTGAGCCTTAACGCGGGGAAGACGGGGCTCAGAGGCGACTCTGGGCCCTTTCTTTTTGCATGCGACACGCAGATGCAAAATAGGTGATTGCGACGATCATAAACATTCTCAACAATACAATCCGTTACAACACGACTCGCACACCATACTTGGAGGGAAGACCATGAAGACATTGAACGCGCTGCTTGGGGCGGCGGCGCTGGCGGCGACATTCGCTAGCCCGGCGGCGGCCGATTTCGTCCGCCTGGGCGCCGTGGACGTCGGCTACCGCGCCGACATGGACACCGCCTACACCGAATTCGGTGGCCGGCTCGAAAGCCTGCGCCTCACCGCCAGTCGCAGCGACATTTTCTGTCGCGCCGTCGTGGTGCAATTCGAGAACGGCGAACGCCAGAACGTGTTCTCGGGCAAACTCGACGAGCACCGGCCGGTCGATGTCGACCTTCGCGGCCGCGCCCGCCGCGTCTCAAGCATCAATTTCACCTGCCGCTCGGATGAATTCCGTGGCGGCCGCATCTCGATCGAGGGCGACGTCGGCCACTTCCGCGATGAGTGGCGCCAGGACCGCAATTGGGACCGGCGCTGGTCCGGCCTGATCGGCGGCGGCGACATGCATGGTCCCGGCTCGATGGGCGATATGCACGGCCCGGGCGGCATGCGCGGTCCCGGCGGCATGGGTGGCCCCGGCGGAATGGGCGGTCCCGGCGGCGACTGGTCGGTTCTCGGCAGCATGTCGTTCGAAGGGCGCAACGACAAGGAAAGTAACTTCACCGGCTGGGCCGGCCGTCATGTCGAACGCATCGGCCTGCGTCCGGTCGAGACCGACGCGCAATGCATGAGCATCGTCGCGACATTCGACGACGGCAGCAAGGCCAAGCTCGCTGACGGGCGCCTGCTCGAACGCGGCCGCGTCGCGGTCTACGACCTGCCCGGCGACCGGCGCAACATTTCCAAGCTGTACATGCGTTGCCGCTCGACCGAGGGCTATCACGTCACCATCGAAGTGCTGCTGCGCCGCTGAGGCAAGCTTTACGGCAAGGCCCCGGCGCGATCCGGGGCCTTGTTTTTTGCACCACGATGTAAAGGACGCTTGACACGGCAACTGCCTCTGGCTATGTAAAGCGTACTTTACATGGAGGATCACGATGTCTCCGGTTTCGCGCGCCCCGCGCCGCTATTTCATCGAATTCAACGCCGCCATGATCCTGTTCATCGCCGCCCTGGCCGGGCGCAAGCTGCTGCTGCCTGAGGTTTCCGATCCGGCGCTGCGCGATGCGATTCTGGTGTCGCCGATCCTGCCGGTGCTGCTGTGTGCGCTGGCGGTCCTGCGCTACTACCGGCGGATGGACGAATATCACCGGCTGCAGCTTCTGGAAGCGCTGGCCTTCAGCGCCGGCGTCACGGCCGTCGTCGCCACGTCGTGGGGATTTCTCGAAGACATCGGTGCCCCGCACCTCGCCTTTTTCCACGCCATGATGGTGATGATGCTGAGCTGGGCGGCGGCGGCGCTGTATCTCGGCTGGAAAGACAAGCTTTCGGAAGGGCGCGGCGCCGCGGCCTTGCGCAGCGTAGCAGTGACGCTGGTCTATGTCGCCGTCGGCACTGCCGTGTTTGCTGCGATCATGACCGCGGCGGGATTCGCGACGCCGTGGTGGGAAGTGGCGCTGTTCGCGACGGTGCTGTTCATCGCCCGCATGGGCATTTTCATCTTCTCCAGCCGGTCGTCATGCTGAACAAGCTGCGCGAGCTGCGCGCCGAGCGCGGCTGGAGCCAGGCCGATCTCGCCGACAAGCTCAACGTCTCGCGCCAGACGGTGAACGCGATCGAGACCGGGCGCTACGATCCCAGCCTGCCGCTCGCCTTCACCATCGCCAAAGTGTTCCGCCTCAGGATCGAGGACCTGTTCACGCCTTAAGGCAGGCGGACTCACAGCGGCTTCTTCAGCGACAGCTTCAGCGACGGGCCGGAATTGTCCTGCAGGATGGAATGGCTGAACTTCGAGGAGCCGCGCAGACCCTGGTAAAAGTCGTCGCGCGTGGTGCCGCCGTAAAGGCCATTGACGTTGAAATCGACCTCGTAGGCGCCGGGCTTATAGGACAGGAACGCGCCCACCGAGCCGCTCGGCGCCGTGGTCGAGGTTTCGCTCACCTGATAGGCGGTACGCTGGCCGGCGAATTCGCCGGTGAGGCCGATGCTGAGATTGTCCGTGGGCAGACGATGCGCCAGCTTGAGCGAAAGCTTCTGCTGGGTCTCGCCCGAAGCGGCCCGGGTTTCGAACGTCACCGGATCGACCACGCGCGAGGCTTGCCAGTGCGCTTCGCTCGACAGATCGGTGTGCGGCAGGCCGACCACCGACAGCGGCACCTGCACCGCCACCGCCAGGCTGTCACGACCGAGCAGCGTCGCGGTGGCCGGCGCCTGCACGCCGCCCACGGCCGCGAATTCGGTGACCGTGCCCTGGTGCGCGGTGGTGTAGGTCGCGGTGACATTGGCCGGCCCCAGCTTCTGCTGGACCTTGGTTTCCACCTGCCAGGCGTGATCGGGTTCGAAGCCGCTGGCATCGGGCTTCTTCTCGGCGCTGGCATAACTGGCGAACGCCGCCGCATCGTAAGGCGCCACCGTCTGCTCGATCTTGGCGGTCACAGTGGTGTCGGTGAACGGCGTCACCGTCGCGGTCAGGTTGGGATTGACGGTGTGATAGGTGCTGGCATGAGCGTCCTGCCAGCTGATGCCAACCACGCGCGCCTGGGTGCCGCCCTGCAGCTTGACGCCGGCCAGCGGCTGCCAATCGACGCTGACGAACGCGGTGTGATCGTCGGTACGTACCGCAGACTGCATGAAACTCGAACTGTTGCCCGGCGCGCCTTGCTGGGTGCGATCGGTCGAACTGTCGGCGCCGACAGTCACCTGCAGCGGCGCCACCGGCACGGTGAGGCGGCCATGCGCCACTTCGCTCTGGGTCCTGACGACGTGCGCCGCCTGGTCCGCCGCGCCGACGCTTTCCGGCGCGCGATAGGTGAGCGCGAGGCGGTTTTCGCCGGAGACATTCACCGCGGTTCCAAGCGGCCCGGAGAGCTGCGCTTCAACACCGGCGACGTCCTTGTGCCAGAACGTGGTCTGTCCATCTTCCTTGCCGACGCTGGCGGTCGCCTGCGCCTTCACGGCAGCATCGGGCAGATTGAGATTGAGCACCGCGCCGCTGGCGAGATCGTTGACCGGCACCTTGAGGTCGAGCGTTGCCGGGCCCTGTTTCAGCACCACCGAACCGGCGAACGCGTTGCGCGGCGCCACCGGCGGGCGCTTGCCTTGCTTGTTACGCGCGTTTGCCGTCACCACTCCGGGCGGCAAGCTCAGATTGAGCGAGGGCACCAGACTGACGCCGTCGGGCGCGATATCGGGCAGCTGGCTGACTTCCACCGAACCGACCGGGACCGGCGCGACGACCTCGGACTCGTCAGCGAATGCCGCCGGCGCGCATACAACGCACGCCAGAGCGACAAGTCGCCGCGATTTCCGTCCACTCAACACGCGCCACAGGCCCTTTCGACGGTGACCTTAACACCAGCTCTTTAACGGTCCCAATACGGCATTTCCGCTGGGCCCTGCGGCACAAAACTTGACGTTCGCCGCCCGCTGGCAGATGGTCGCGCCGCCTTTTTAAGGAGCAGCCTCCGTGTCCGCGCCAGCCTCTGCCGATCATATCGTCATCACCCTGCCCGATGGCAAGACGCTGACGTTTCCGAAGGGTGTTACCGGCGGCGACATCGCGGCCTCGATCGGACCGGGTCTGGCCAAGGCAGCGCTGATCCTCACCGTCGACGGCGAGGAATACGATCTGTTCCGCCCGATCAATCACGACGCGAACATCCGCATCATCACCAAGAAGGACGCGGAATCGCTGGCGCTGATCCGTCACGATGCCAGCCACGTCATGGCGATGGCGGTGCAGGAACTGTTTCCCGGCACCCAGGTGACGATCGGCCCGTCGATCGAAGACGGCTTCTATTACGACTTCGCCCGCGACACGCCGTTCACGCCCGACGATCTCGCCAGGATCGAAGCCAAGATGCACGAGATCGTGAAGGCCGATCTGCCGACGCGGCGCGAGGTGTGGCCGCGCGACAAGGCCATCGCCCACTTCAAGGAGATCGGCGAGAACTACAAGGCCGAGCTGATCGAGAGCATTCCGCAAGGCGAGGACGTTTCGCTTTACTGGCATGGCGACTGGCACGACCTCTGCCGCGGCCCCCACTTCGCCTCCACCGGCAAAGTCGGCGACGCCTTCAAGCTGACCAAGATCGCGGGCGCCTACTGGCGCGGCGACGCCAAGAACGCGCAGCTGCAGCGCATCTACGGCACCGCCTGGCGCGATACCAAGGAACTCGGCGAATACCTCCATCGCCTCGAAGAGGCCGAAAAGCGCGACCATCGCCGCATCGGCAAGGAAATGGAGCTGTTCACCTTCTCGCCCGACATCGGCGCCGGCCTGCCCTTGTGGATGCCGAACGGCATGGTGATCCGTCAGGAACTCGAATTCCTGGCGCTGCAGGAAGAGCGCAAGGACGGCTACGTCCGCGTCGCCACTCCGCACATCACCAAAGAGGCGCTGTATCTGCGCTCGCGGCACCTGCCCTATTACAAGGACAGCATGTATTCGCCGCTCGATATCGACGGCGAGAATTATTACCTGCGGCCGATGAACTGCCCGCATCACCACATGATCTATCTGGCGACGCGGCATTCCTATCGCGAGATGCCGCTGCGCATCGCCGAATACGGCCAGGACTATCGCTACGAAGCCTCGGGCGGGCTCACCGGCCTGATGCGGGTGCGCGGCTTCTGCATGAACGACGCCCACATCTACTGCCGCCATGACCAGGCCAAGGAAGAGTTCATCAAGGTGATGCGCCTGCACGCGCGCTACTACGACCTGATGAACATCAAAGACTACTACATGCGGCTGTCGCTGCCCGACATGAAGAAGCTCGACAAGTACGTCGACCAGCCGGAAAAGTGGCTCGCCGCCCTCGACATCATCAAGGAAGCGATGGTCGAGTCCGGCTATCCCTTCAAGGAAGTCTCGGGCGAGGCGGCGTTCTACGGCCCCAAGATCGACTTCGAGATCAAGTCGGTGATCGGCACCGAGTACACCATCTCCACCAACCAGCTCGACTTCCTCGCGACCCAGACATTCGGCCTCACCTATATCAGCGAGGACGGCAGCGAGCAGCCGGTCTATGTCATCCATCGCGCCCCGCTCGGCACCCATGAGCGCTTCACCGCCTTCCTGATCGAGCATTATGCCGGCGCCTTCCCGACCTGGCTGGCCCCGATCCAGGCGCGAATTATTCCCATTTCCGAGAAGGTAACCGACTACGCCGTCAAGGTCCGCCAGGCCCTGTTCGAGACCCCGGTCACCAACGGCACCGCCGGGCTCAGGGTCGACGCCGATTTCACCTCGGAACGGATGCAGAAGAAGATCCGCGACGCCCAGCTCCAAAAAATCCCGTACATGCTGGTGGTTGGCGAGCGCGAAGCGGCCGAAGGCAAGGTTTCCGTCCGCCTGCGCTCGGGCAAAGACCTCGGGCCGATGCCCCTGGAAACCTTCATTTCGCGTATCAAGGGAGAGGCCGAGACCCGCAAGGACGTTACGGAATAGTGGCCCGCTGTGGCCGATTAACCCTTGCGAAAAGGTTTGGCATTCCTATTCTGTGCCAGTCAGCGGCCCGACCGGGCCGGCTTGGGAGGATTTGCCCTGCGCGCATAAGACGGACCACGTTTCGCGAGGCAGGCCAAACCCCGCGAAACGATGCCGGCGTTTGGGCATAACAATGGAGAGAAAGTCATAGCCCCGCCTAGAAGGTTTTCCGCGCAGGAACGCGCACCAACCAAAGACGGTCCCCGCATCAACGAGGAAATTTTCTCGCGAACCATCCTCTTGATCGGCGACGACGGCCACAAGTACGGCGAGATCGGCACCGACGAGGGCCGTGCGATCGCGGAGGAAAAGGGACTCGACCTGGTCGAGGTTTCTCCCGAAGCTAAGCCGCCCGTCGTCAAGCTGATGGACTACGGCAAATACAAATACGAGCAGCAGAAGAAGGCTGCCGAAGCCCGCAAGAAGCAGAAGGTCATCGAGATCAAAGAGATCAAGATGCGCCCGACGATCGACGACCACGATTACGACGTCAAGATGAAGGCGATGCGCCGCTTCTTCGACGACGG